>DEIV01000017.1:4337-12043 GCA_002352665.1 Flavobacteriaceae bacterium UBA2765 | reverse complement strand
ACTTTTGTATATTGAATAACAGTTCGGACAAAGATAGTGAAATAGAAGTAAAAAACTCTCTAATATAAATTAGAGAGTTTTTCATTCAAATAATTCCAATCAATTAAAACTAAAATTTAACTTGTACTTGTGCTAATAGCATATCATTATCTATATTGATATGTGTTTCAATATGTGCTTGATAGTTTACTTGTAATCTTATTTTATCATTAAAAAAGTAGTTTGCCCCAACGGTCATCATTTCTTGATAACCAATTTTTTTAATATCAATATTTGGATCAAAATATTCATATTTAAATACAGGTTCTATCTTCCATTTAGTTTCATAAGAAGCCATAATATATGCTCCGTCTCTTTTTTCACCCAATTCAACTGGCGTAGCACCACATCCACCACCTGCTGCTCGGTTATAATCTCCTTCATCATAAATATATTCACCTTGAATTTTTAGATTATTGAATTTTAAGGCCATCTCACCACCTACAGTTGTACGGTTGTCATCATCGTTAGTAGGGAACCCATATCTAATACTACCTCCAATAGTCATAAAATTAGTTACTTTATAGGTTGCTCTACCAATAATATCTTTTTTAGAATTATTGTCTTTAACCCCTAAACCTCTACCATTCATTAAAGCAACAGCATAGTTTAATTTGTTGTACTTATTACCACCAAATAAACCAATACCAAAATCTCTTTGAGGCGCTACCAATTGGTCAGCTACTATAGATCTGTCAATTGTAGTAAGACCATGACATGGTGTTGCCACTTCTAAGCTAAATGGTTGTTTAAATGACCCTACAGATATTCTTGCCCAATTATGTTTGTCATATGTTACAAAGGCGTCCATTAAATAAGCATCTCCGGTGGCACCAATAAATGGACTGGCCTCTAACATAAAATAATACGAAAAATCTTTATAAATTTTACCTCTCACACCTATTCTTGCTCTTTTAAATCTAAGGGTATTTTCATTAGCATCGTTAAGTGTATAGTCATATTGCGGTTGAATGTATCCGAATAAGATAGGTTTATTTGCACTTAAACTGTCAGTACTAGTTGCTGCATCACCTTCACAGCCTTGTGCAAAGGAACTGTTTAATTGAAAGGTAAAGAAAATTACTAGCAAAATGGATATTATATTTTTCATGTGTTTATTTTTTACTGTTTATAAATCGTCACATGTAACCGTCATGACAGTTTGATCATGACGGTTTCATTGTTCAGTTATTTAATTTACTAATGGTAAACTTTTTGGTACAGTAGAACTCCATTTATTTGAAGTCCAAGCACTATTAGAATTATATAATCCATTCATACCAAATGTTAAACTGTAGGCATCATAACCTAACACTCTTAGCCAGGCAGTCAATACTGCAGATGTTTGGCCTGTATAACAATAATTTACAACTTTTGCGTTAGCATCAGCATCTAAACCTAAATAGCCATTACCTGCTAATAGTAGTGTTTCTTTAATACGATGGGCATCAGCAATATGACCAAAAGCTGAATAATCTGCTTCGCTGAAATAATTATTGACAAAGTAGGTATCTGGAGATGCTAATACATCTGCACCAACCGCAGTTTTGAATCCGTCAGCAACCACTAGTTCTACACGTTGTTTTAAAATTGCAGCACCATCTGTTTCAAAACTAGATATTGTAGGATCTGCAAATACGGTATTGGTTGGGGCATTTGCATAAGACCAATTGGTATGGTTTTCTGCTGGGTTTGCAGTAATAGCATTGTTCCAAGAACCGGCAGTTGTAGCATTCCAACCAGACATGCCCCATTTCAATGCTTGGGTATTACTATAGCCATATAGACGCAATAAAGAGGTGGCGTAACAGGCTGTTTGACCTGTATAACATACTACTAAGATTGGTTTTCCTCCTGAATTTGGAGCTTCTGTTAAAATATCACCAAACGCAACATTTTTAGCACCTTGAATATGACCAAGTGTTGAGAAATCTGCAGATTTTCTAATATCAATAATATAATATTTAGCTAGAAAATCATCTAGTGCTGCACCAGCATCTGCCGGAGGTCCAACAACAAATTTTATGGCATTATTAGGGCCAGCCAATATATTATCAATATCTAAACTGTTAGCTACCATATAGTCTTTCATTATAGTAAATGAAGCAGCAGTATTATCGTCTATTATATCATCACCTCTATCACATGAAGTAAGAAATAGAGAAGGAACCAGTAATAATCCTATTAATATTAATGATAATTTTTTACTCACAGAATATTTTTTCATTTTATTGTGATCGTTATTTTTTTTTGAAAAGTCCATAATTTTTATATTTAATGTTGATTTGTTTTTATTATTCTATTACAGGATACATGTTGATCTGTTTTTTAGTAAAAGCATTCCAGTCTTTTTCTTTTAAGGTTTTATTCATAAAACTATTAGCTCCATAACCTATATTACCAACATCATATCCTAACACATTTAAGTAAGCAACTGCATAAGCTGCATTTTGACCTGTGGCACAATACACAGCAATTTTTTTATCTGCAGGTAAGGTATATAGATCAGTTGTAGAAGACAATGAAGCATTTGGTTGATATTGTACGGCTCCTGGGATATGTCCATTAAGGTATTTATCATGATCCCAATAATTTGATACATAGTAAGTAGCTGGATTAGCAAAAACATCTGTAGATTTTATTATATATTCTTTATAAGGTGTAGCAAATGCTTTTTCTAAACGGGTTCTTAATATTTCTTTAGCCTCTGTTTTACCAGTATTTAATGTTGGATGAGTTCCTTTTTCCGGCTTAACGGTTTCATTAGTTTCTAATTTGTCAGCAAAGTCGTTTTTAACATTTTTTAACCAAGAGTTTTCTGCAAAATCTAACCTCCAAGAACTCATACCCCATTTCATGCTATATACGTTGCCATAACCTGCTAATCTTAACAGACTGGTGTAATAGGCTGCTGATTGACCTGAATAACAGATCAAAACTATTTTGTCATAATTTGATGGTGTAATTTTATTCTCAAAATATGTAAGTAAATCGGCCGCTTTAACGTTATTGGCATTTTTTAAATGACCATACTCATACCAAGTGTCAGTTCTAATATCTACAACATGATATTTATCGTTGCCCATATTTTTTTTAACCTCGTTTGCAGGAATTATGAGTTGCGTGTCTGTATTTATAAAATTATTATTGGTCTCAAAATAGTTTAACAATATTTCAAACTCATCAGTTTGATTTAAAGGTAAAGAGTCAATATCTTTATTAGTAAAACTACTAGCTATAGCAGTTGTAGAAATAAGTAGTGCAATTAAAAAAAATGATAAATTTTTACTTGTAAAAAATTTATTTTCTTTAATGTATTTGAATTTTTTCTTTAATAATTTCATGATTCAAGTATTTAAAAAATTAATAATTTTAGTTTCTATTCTACCGTAAAATTAGATCGCAAAACCATAAAATTTTATGACTTTTGTCATTTTTCTTACAAAAAATAATCATTCTGCTTTGTGATATTAGTTACATATAGAAGCAACTTTTATTGCAAAACAAAATATTGTATCTTATTGAAAATCAAAAAGATAAAATAATTATAAAAAAACTTGGATAGATTTGATAAAAAAAATGATATAATGAATGGTTGAAAAGGAGAAAAGTTGTGTTTTGGTGTTAAAAATAATTTTTGTTTTAAAAAAAGAAGCAGATGTTATACCAACTTAGCATCAAAATGTCGCATATTATTGTGTTTCTTTTTCATCCATATTTCAATATAAAATAGAACCGTAACCAATGCTATGCTTATATTTTCTATTTCATCTGAACAAAAAATAATTCAAATTATTAATACGACATTTTAAAGTAAAATTGGTATTATGGAAATTTTAGAGAAATATGTAAATAAAAAACGTACCATATTTAAANNTTTAAATATGGTACGTTTTTTATTAATTGAAAATTATAATAGTTTGTAACAATTAACAGCCGCCTTCAGGTACTCGTTTTTTCTTTTTTGGCTTGATAATTACTTTTTTAGGAGCTTTAGGTTTGGAAATCACTTTTTTAGATTCTTTTGTGTTAGCAGTAGTACTTTTAGCTAATTTCATTACCTGGGCATAGTTGACAATAGGTTTTTCTAAAGGATAATTTTTAACTTCAAATTTATTGTTGATATAATTTGTTTGAACACAAAGAATTTTAATGTTTTCATAACCTAATTGATATAATAGCATCCAGGCACTATCAGCTTCATCCGGATTTTTACCATATACAATAATTGTCTTATTCCCATTTTTTATAGTTCTTAACATTTCGGTAGTACTATCATCAAATGCTTGATGTGTTGAAATGTTAATAGCATCTTTTATATGTCCTTTTGCAAATTCGAAATTACTTCTTACATCAATTAAAAAATACTGTGATGGATCTTCTGAATTAAATTCATCCAATGTTAGAATATAATCTTTGGCTATAATTTTTTCCAGAGTAGTTGCTGTATTATTTTCAAAAACATATACTGGTTTTCTAAATGTTAAAATTCCAATTAGAACAACGAGTAAAAATAAAACTGCAGAAATTGAGATGCGTTTTGTTTTTTCTAATTCTTTCATAATTTATAAATATTTTCTGTTTGGATCCCTTGCTGATAACTATTTTGAATGTTCTGGAAAGTCAATTTAACAACCTCCTTCTGGCACTCTCTTTTTCTTTTTAGGCTTTGGTTTTACTTTTTTAGGAGTCTTTTTCTTAGCAACTGCCTTTTCAATTGGATTCGCTTTAGTATCTATAACTCCAATTCCAAAATACATACCCGCAGCCTTTCTAAAAGAGTACAATTCAAAAGCTTCCTTTGGCATTGTTTCATCTGGGTATTTAGGACTAATAATTGTATTAAACCATTCATTGAGTCCGCCTTTTAGAACATAAAGATTTTTGTACCCTAACCGATTACCGATCATCCAGGCTTGGTCTGCATAAAAACTATCATTAGAATATAGAATTATGTCGTAAATGTCTTGATCGATATATTCTATATAATTCTCATCTAATAAATTTTTGAGTGGAATGTTAATGGCATTGGGCAAAGCAAACTCATTAAACTCTTTTTCAGGTCGAGTATCAATTAACAAAATAGAAGGATCTTGATTAACCAATCTGTCTGCTAATAAATCTGTATTGATATAGCGTTCAGAACTAATTGCATTTTTAACGAACAATTCAGGTTTTACACCTTCATTTTTTTTGTATTTTGGTAATAAGACCAGTCCGGCAGCTAAAATAAATAATATGGCGGCCAGTATTTGATATCTTCTTACCAGTAGACGTTTAAGTTTATATTTTTTTGACATGATCTAATATTATTTAGTAAAATACTTTTTTAACTTTACTTCTTACCCAATCTGAAAAGGCAAAAGCAACAAGAGCAATTATGGTAAAAACGAAAATTATCCAATAAGGAGATATACCCAAAGTATCAACTAAGGTAATATTTCCTAAATTAGAACCTTCAAAAAATGGTTCTAAAGCACTAAATGATTCAGAGAATATAAAGATTCCTATTATCAATCCCAGTGTAAAAACCATGCCATCTATTTTACCAATGGCTACAGCACATAAACTGGTACCGGGACAAAATCCTCCGGCTAAGAAACCGACACCCATTATCATACCGCCAATAATTGCAGCCCACAAATAAGTAGGGTGAACATAGAGTTGAGAAATGTCTACCCAATTTAAATAATCCATATAATACAATCCGATAACGGCTACTACTGCTGAAGTAAAAAACACTTTTAATACTGCAAAATCATAACCATAAAATACTCCGGCTAATTTTCTAGATGAAGAAAAACCTGATGCTTCTAGGATATATCCAAAAGCCAATCCTATTAAAATTGCTATAATGTAATTCCAATCTTCAGGAATTATACCGTTAGGAATTAATGGTCCCATATTTTTATTTTTTTTTATTAATTAAATCCAATTTTTTCTAAAAAAGTATGCAACAGCATAGCCTGTGCCAAAAATAGCCATCATGGTGATAAAGCCTCCTGTTGACAATACAGCCATGCCACTTAATGCTGCACCACTGGTACAACCTCTGGCAATTTGAGCTCCTAAACCAAATAAAAGACCTCCTGCCAAAGCAAAAATCAATCTTCTTTTACTTGTAATTTTAGGTGAATGCTGCACTTTTAGTTTTAACCTACCGGTAAATGCACCTGATAAAAAAGCCCCTAGTAAAACGCCTATAGCTTCAAATACTAACCAGTTGTTCATTGGAGACTCTCCTTCTTTAATAAATTTACTATAATAGGTGTTATTTTGAGCATGTGTAGGGGCAACCGTATTTACCATAGTTACCACACTGCTTTTTAATGCGCCACTAGCTCCTAAGCCTCGGCCGGTCATATAAAAAGTAAATAGGATTAATAAACCTAATAAGAAACCACCAAAATATGGATTCCAATATACATGTCTATTTTGCTGTTTTTTATCTTTCATTATTGTATTTTTAGTATAAATATCTTGTTATTTGACCCGCTTCAACCATTACCATTCTAAAAATAAGTCCACCCATGAGAATTAAAAGAGCGGGCACTATAGAAGGGACTTTAAAGCCCATTAATTCTACACCTTCTAATAAGGCCGGAAAAATGAGTCCGAGTATGACCACAAAAACAAAGAACATAACAGTAAACTCACCGTTGATTAAAATTTCTAATGCTTCTAATTGAACTTCAGAACCAGCGTACATTCCCATTAACATATGAATGATCAAGCCTAATTCAAGTACAATAAGAGCTAAATCAATTTTGGTAAATAGTTTTCTTTCAAAATGATTTTTTGAGAATAATATGATCGCAGCAGCTCCTGTTGATAGTCCAGAAGTTAAAAATAAGGGCCCTAAAATGGCATTATTCCATAAGGGTCTAGCATTAAAAGCCGATAGTAATATGCCAGTGTAAACCCCTAAGATAACAGATAGTGGCAATAACATCAATGCCATTGTTCTTCTATTTTTTATAAGATACAACTGAATTTTTTTAAGAAAGTCAAATCTTAAATTAAATTTCGGGAACATTTCTGAAAAATAACTGAATACCCATAAAAAGGATATAATTGTTATAATTAATAAAACCCATGCACCCCAAGACATTGGAGACTCTATTCTAACTGTCATATACAATTGCCAGACATAAAGTAAATGTGTTAAATCATACATTAATGCAACTAAACCAATACTTATAGCTATAACCGCTACAATCATAGCACCTTTAACAGCTGTTGGTACTTCTTTTTCTTTTTTTAGGATCGTAAATAAGGATGCAAAAAATATGATGCCAGCTGCCATACCTCCTAAAAATAGATAAAGAGATATTGGAAAATGCCAAACTTCTAAATTTGGATCTATATGAGGAATATTTCTTCCGCTAATGAAAATTTCTTCTTCCATGAGATTGATATTACTTGATTAAATAAAATACGTTTGGATCAGTTCCTGCTTCTGGAGCTAACACTTTGTGTTTTCTTGTTTTTAATAATTCAGATATTTCACTAGTTGGATCGTCGAGATCACCAAAATACATGCATTTTGTTGGGCAGACGCTTACACAAGCAGGTTGTTGACCTTTTTCTAATCTGTGATGACAAAATGTGCATTTATCTACATAACCATCAGGATGTTGGAAACGAGCGTCATAAGGACAAGATTC
>DEIV01000017.1:2162-4240 GCA_002352665.1 Flavobacteriaceae bacterium UBA2765 | reverse complement strand
GTAGGGTAGGCACCGCTAACCGATTCGGTTACCCAATCTCTACAGTATCCTACCGGAACATCGTTTTCTGTTTGACATGCAACAACACAGTCGCTACATCCTACACATTTTAATGTGTCTATTACCATTGCATATCTCATGACAATAATTCTTTATGTGGATTTTCAGTTATAAACTTAACAAAGTTGCCTCTCATACCTGTACCTCCCATTAATGGGTCAATGGTAACTTTAGTAATCAATTCAGTATCGCTGGCTCCTTTACCATAAGCCCTACTTAATTTTTTATTATTATGTCCAAAACCATGATACATATATACGGAATCCCATCTAATTCGTTCTGTTACTCTAACTTTAATAGGAAATGTTGATATAACACCATCTTGATTTTCAAGCCATACTTCTTGGTCTTTTTTAAGCCCTTCAATTCTAGCAACTTTTGGGTTGACCCAAAGTTTATTTTCGTCAGCTAAATCGCTTAAATTTGGATTGTTAATGGTTCTACTAAAAGTATGCATAGGAGAGCGACCATAATTTAATCTATAAAAACTTTGATCAGGTCCTTCATGAGCTGTAAATACAGGCATAGGGTCAAAACCTAATTCAGCTAATTCTGTGGCGTAAAATTGAATTTTTCCATCGCTAGTTGCAAATTCATAAGGTTGGCCTTCCTCCAAATACATAGGGCCTGATTTCCGTTTGTATTTTTTAACACCAATTTTTTTCATTTCTTCTAAAGAAGTTCCCATTTTTTCTAATTGCCATGCAATTACTTCTTCAAAGTCATTGTAGTTAAAATAATCATGTAACCCTAATTTTTCTCCTAACTGTTTGGCAATCCACCAAGCAGGTTTTGATTTGAATCTAGGTTTTGCCGCAGGCATTCTCAATGCTATAGAAGGTTCTCTGTTGGTTGCAGATCTAATGCCGTCATATCTTTCTAAATATGTACATTCTGGCAATACAACATCTGCATAGCCGGTAATTTCCATGGGCATAGTATCTATAACTACAATAAATTCAACATCATCTATGGCTTGTTCTATGATTTTACGTTGAGGTATTGTATTTACTAAATTTGTTCCAGCAACGATCCACCCTTTTATTGGGTATTTTTTATCCTTTCCTAAAATGGAAGCTTGTACTACTTCATTGGTAATTCCCATTTCGGCAAAAGGATACTTTTCGCCAATTTCTTTCCATCCCCATTTATGTTTTGGAAATGGAGGATGAGGGTAACTAGGAACTTTTATTTTCTCTTTAAAGTAAAAACCGCCACGTCTTCCCCAAGAACCTAATAGACCATTTAATATTGCCATGGCTCTTGCACGTTGCGTATCATCACCATACCAAGTTACATGTCTTCCCGGATGTATAATCACTGAAGGTGCAGCAGCTGCCATAATTCTTGCAGTTTTTCTAATTTCTTCAGGTTTGATTGTTGTTATTCCATAAGCCCATTCTGGTGTGAATTTTTTAACATGTTCTTTTAATTCTTTAAATCCTGAACCATATCGTTCAACATAATCCTTATCATAAATATCTTCATAAATTAAAACATGCATCCAAGAGAGTAATAGAGCAATATCTGTTGAAGGTTTTATAGGTAACCAGTATTGCGATTTGCTGGCAGCGGTAGAAAATCTTGGGTCAACCGTTATAATTGTTGCATCATTATCAATGGCGTCAGACATTTCTTGCACTTGTGTATTGTGCATATTTTCACCTATATGAGAACCTATGAGTACTAAACATTTTGTATCTCTAATATCAGTAGGTTCAGGCGAACCTACCCAAGCTCCAAAGGTTAATCCGAATCCTGTTTCTCTAGGGCCTCTACATTGTGCATAAGCAGGTTCAGCAATGGTGTCAGAACCAAATGCTTTAAATAAATGCTCTAAATGACTTCCTGGAGAACCATGTTTGAGTAGTGCCATACTTTCAGCACCATATTTATTTTTAATTCCCGTCATTTTAGAAGCAATAAGTGTTAAAGCTTCTTCCCAACTTGCTTCTCTGTAAGTGTCTTCGCCGTTAACTTTTGTCCTGATCAATGGTGTTTTTAATCGGTCATTATCA
>DEIV01000017.1:0-2125 GCA_002352665.1 Flavobacteriaceae bacterium UBA2765 | reverse complement strand
TCATCATTACCAATAATTTTTTGAATATTACCTTGGTCATCGGAATGAACCCATGCAGCACATTTCCAAAAACATACTTCGCAGTAAGTGGCCGTTTGCTTGAGGTTTTTTATAGGATCTTTTAAATTTAAATTTTCTAAATAAGAATTTACACCAATAGTATTAAATGTAGTAGCAGCTGTAGCTACACCACCAACACCTAAGGCCGAAATTTTGATAAATTTTCTTCTTGAAGTACTCATATTATTAAATTCAATAGTATAATTAATAATTGTATTTATCTGGGTGTAAAATTACATTGGATAAAAAACGTAATTAATGATATTTATCATGAAGTAAAAAAATAATATGTGACATTTATTACATACCAGCTTTTTTATTTAGGTTCATATTCTAAGTATTAATATTCGTAAGTTTGTTCAATATAATATTTTGATGATTTGAAAATAATAGGACATAAGAATTTGAAAAAGTATCTGTTCACAATACTCCTGTTTATATTAGTAGGTTTGTTTTTTGTGATAAAATTTATTGATTTTGATGACTATGTTACTTTCCATAACTCAGACTATACTAAAATTTCAGGTCATCAAGAAAGTTGTTTAAATTGTCATATTAAATCCACTGGATTTTCTCCGTATCACAATCCAGAGCTGATAGGTTGCGTTAGTTGCCATCTAGGGAATGGTTTAGAAAGTGATAAAAATAAATCTCATGAGGGAATGGTTTTAATTCCTGGAAATTTAAGTGACGCCACTGAAACTTGTGGTAAATGCCATCCTAATGAATTATCAAAAATAAAGAAGTCATTGATGACCAGTAATAGCGGTATTGTTGCCGTTGATAAATTTTTTTTTGGTGAAACAGATTCTCCCGATTATCAATACCATATAAAAGACCTTAATTTTTCCGCAGCCGATAAGCACTTAAGAGATCTATGTGCCAATTGTCATTTGGGTGCAGAAAAAAAAGAATTTGGTGAGATTAATCAATTGAGTAGAGGTGGAGGATGTAATGCCTGTCATTTAAATTATTCTGATAAGGCCAAACTAGATTTGGTAAATTATGTTGAATCAGGTAAAAAACTACTACCAAAAATGCATCCATCGACAGATATTTTTGTAAAAGATGAGCATTGTTTTGGTTGTCATAGCCGATCCAGTAGAATTTCGACAAATTACATGGGTTGGCATGAAACTTTATTAGACCAAGACGAAGTGAAAAATAATAAGGATTATAAAATTTTTGAAGATTTAAGGGTATATATAAAAATGAGTGAAGATGTACATCACACTAAAGGTATGTTATGTGTAGATTGTCATTCTAGTCATGAAGTGATGGGAGATGGCAAACTTTACACTCATGAAGAACAGGCTGTTAAACTTCAATGTGCAGATTGTCATTTTAAGGATAAACCGGAAACTATTAGTTATAGTGAGCTAGATATCGAGTCGCAACTGGTATTTTTACATAGAGAATATACACATACAGATCAACAAATTTTAGTTGCAAAAAAGGATAAACATCCATTGGTTAATACCTATTATAATAATGGTAAAGCTTATCTCATTGGTAAAAAAAATGGTGAAATTCATGAAATGAAACCGCAATCTGAAGTTTGTGCAAGAGATGAAGCTCATAAAAATGTGGCTTGTTCAACTTGTCATTCATCTTGGACACCACGTTGTATAGGGTGCCATAATGTCTTTGATAAAGATGACCCAATGGCCTATGATCTGCTTGATAAAAAACAGGTAACAGGTCAGTGGATTGAGCATGTATCAGAATTTGCTACATCACTTCCGGCTTTGGGAGTTAGAGAAAATGATTCTGAAAACCATAAAGAAGGTAAACAGATAGAACCGGCTATTCCCGGTATGATAATGACTATTGATAAAGGTAGTTTTGAGAGCGGAAAAATAAATGAAAATATATCCTTTCATAGGTTGTATGCCCCTAATTCACCACATACAACTACCAAAAAAGTTCGAGATTGTAAGTCTTGTCATAGTAATGCCGCGGCTTTGGGTTATGGAATGGGTGAGTTAAATTATACCATAGAAAAGGGTAAGGGGATATGGCAATTTACACCGGATTATGAATTAAATGCTAATGATAATTTACC
>DEIV01000035.1 GCA_002352665.1 Flavobacteriaceae bacterium UBA2765 | reverse complement strand
CAACTACGTTGGCCCACAAGGACTCGAACCTTGAACGACGGCACCAAAAACCGGAGTGTTACCATTACACCATGGGCCAATTTAATGATTTTGCCTTTTTTAAAGCAGGTGCAAATTTAAAGTAAAGTTTTAATCCAACAAACTTTTTGAAAAGAATATTCTATTAACTTTAACAGTTTTTTAATAAACATTCCTTTTATCAACATCAAATTACAAAAGTTAATCAATAATTATTTAGTAAATTCGCCTCGATAAATAAGGATACAATCTTCAATAAACTATTGAAATTAGCCAAATTAATTCCTTATTTACTACAATAACATATAAATTTATTACAGCATATGAGCATAAACGAATTCAACTATAAAAAGTGGAATAACATTGCCGGATGGGCAACTTTTATTATCGCCCTAATAACTTATACGCTAACTTTAGAGCCCACTGTTAGTTATTGGGATGTTGGTGAATATATCTCTACTGCAGTAAAATTAGAAGTAGGACACCCGCCGGGAGCACCACTTTTTCAAATGTTAGGTGCCTTTTTTGCCATGTTTACCAGTGATAATTTACAAATAGCAAAAATGACCAATTTTATGTCTGCTTTAGCGAGTGCTTTTACCATACTCTTTTTGTTTTGGACCATAACAATATTGGCAAAAAAAGTGGTGATAAAAAAAATAGAAGATGTAAACTTGGCTAATTCAGTTGCCATTATTGGTAGTGGTTTGGTTGGTGCTTTGGCCTATACTTTTTCTGATAGTTTTTGGTTTAGTGCCGTTGAGGCTGAAGTATATGCCATGTCGTCTTTTTTAATGGCTTTACTTTTTTGGTTAGGTCTTCGTTGGGAGACAGAAATGGATAAACCACGAGGCCATAAATGGTTATTACTGATTGCCTTTGTAGTAGGTTTATCATTTGGTGTACACATTCTTTCTTTATTGGTTATTCCCTCAATTGCATTTATTTATTTTTATAAAAGATATCAAAATATTACTTCAAAAAAATTCATCATTGCTAATATAGTGGCCATATTAATTTTGGCATTTGTATTCAAATTTTTATTCCCTTATACATTGTCCTTTTTTAGTGCTTCAGAGTTGTTTTTTGTGAACACTATTGGTATGCCTTTTAATTCAGGAAGCATCATTGCAGGCCTAGTATTAATTGCAGTATTTTACTTTGCCATAAGATATACCCGTAAGAAAAAATTAGTACATACCAACTTGATTATACTGTGTTTATTATTTGTTATGATTGGCTTCTCTTCTTGGATTATGCTGCCCATAAGAGCTAATGCAAATACCACTATTAACGAAAACAATCCGTCAAGTGCCAGAGAATTATTAGCTTATTATAATCGTGAACAATATGGTGATGCCAATATTTTTTACGATTCATATTATTCTGAAACACGTCAGCAAGACCCAAATGATCCCTATAGAGATGATAAACCAAAATATGAAAAAGATAAAAAATTAGGTAAGTATGTTATTGTAAACAGATACAAAGATACCCGCCCTAATTTTACTGATAAACATAAAGGTTTTATTCCCAGAATGGTTGACCCTACACCTAGTGTAGTATCAAATTACAAATCTATAGCAGGTATACCACCAAACAGCAAACGCCGGCCCACTTTTGGTGAAAACTTAAGTTTTATGATTCAATTCCAGTTTGGCTATATGTATGGCAGGTATTTTATGTGGAATTTTACTGGACGACAAGACGATATTCAAGGTAATTTAGATACTCATGGAAATTGGTTAAGTGGCATTAATTTTATTGATGAAATGCGTTTAGGTTCTCAAAAAAATCTGCCTGATGAAGTCAAAAACAACAAAGGCAGGAATACCTATTATTTTTTACCTTTAATTTTAGGAATTATAGGTCTTTTATTTCATGTGAAATTTGATAAAAATAACTTTTATATTCTCTTCCTCTTTTTTGCATTTACTGGATTGGCTATTATATTTTATACCAATCCTAAACCTTTTGAACCTCGCGAACGAGATTATGCGGTAGTAGGTTCATTTTATGTTTTTGCCATTTGGATAGGCTTTGGTGTTTTGGCAATCTATGAACAATTTAAAGATAAGATTAATGCTAAATCATTAGCTATAAGTACAACTATGGTCTGTCTGCTAGCCGTACCTACTTTAATGGCATCTGAAAATTGGGATGATCATGACCGTTCTGATAAATATGCAACACGTAATAATGCAAAAGCATATCTAGATTCTGCACAAGAAAATGCTATTATGTTTACCATTGGCGATAACGATACTTTTCCATTATGGTATATGCAAGAAGTGGAAAATTACAGGACAGATATTAAACTGGTGAACACCAGTTTATTTGCCACCGATTGGTATATCGATCAACAAAAAAGAAAAACCTATCTGGCAGATCCTATTCCCGGACAATTAACGCATAGTCAATATAGAACTGGTTCTTTAGATGTAATATACCACATTCCGAATCCTGCTTTTAAGGATACCGTAATGGACATTTCTTCTCTAATGAATTGGATTGCAAGTGATGATTCTAGAACCTTTATTGATCTAGACGATGATGGTGTGCCTGAAAAGTATTATCCAACCAATAAAATTAGAATTCCTATTGACAAAGAGGCTGTGCTGAAAAATAAAATTGTTTCCTTAAAAGATACGGCAAAAATTCTACCTTATATTGATATAGAAATAGATGCAATGGGATTACAAAAACATAGAATTCTAATGCTGGATATGCTGGCCAATAACAATTGGGAAAGACCTATATATTTTACCGGTGGTGCTCATGCTGATGATGAATATATTTGGTTAAAAGATTATCTTCAACTAGATGGATTGGCCTATAAGTTTGTACCTATTAAAACATCTAGCCTTAATGAAAACGGAAGGCCGAAAAGTGTTTTAGATCTAGGTAGAATCGATACTGAAATCATGTATGCCAATGTTAAAAAATGGGATTGGAAAAATAGCAATAGTGATGCTATTTATGTTGATGTAGAAACTCGTAAAAATGGGATTTCATTCAGAAATGCTTTAATCAGATTATCAGAAGCATTAATTAAAGAAGGTAAGCATGATAAAGCAGAAGATATCTTAGATTTATCTATTGAAAATATGCCTGTAAAACGATATGATCATTACGGATTAGTTTTGGGTTATGTAGAAAATTACTACCAAATCAAAAAACAAGAAAAAGCTAGAAAGGTTGCTCAAACATTGGTAGATATTTTTCGAGATAGAGTTGAGTTTTATAGTGGTTTAGATAATTATGGCATCTCACAATATTATGGAGATATAGAAGGAACATTAATGATGTATAATAATGTTGTGGCTACAGCTGATGAATTTGACAAGGATTTTGCAACCGAACTCAAAAAGGGATATATTGCCTCCATTAAATCTTTAGAAGGGGTGATAGAATAGTTACTAAACCTCCAAATCAAAAATGGGTTATATATTAACGACTGATGATTAACGACTGATGATTAACGACTGATGATTAACGATTGTAGAACTTTAATTTTATGAATGCAAATAATTTAGAAAATAGGGTAATTGACTTTTCCGTTCGCATTATTGGTATTTACGACAATCTTAATACCGGTTATGCGGCGAATTACTATGGAAATCAGCTTATTCGGTCTTCGGGATTACCTGCGTTAAATTATGGGGAGGCAAGAAGTGCAGAATCTCATAAAGACTTCGTTCATAAAATGGGTATTTGCCTAAAAGAGTTAAGAGAAGTTTTAATTGTTTAAAGATTATTAATAGAGCTAATCTCTACATAGGAGATCAACAAAATTTAGAAAAAGCATTGGATGTAAATAATCAATTGATTTCAATTTTTGTTACTAGTATTAAAACTTCAAAAAGCAATAATTCAAATATCAAAATTCGTTAATCGTTATTCGTTATTCGAAAAAAGTATTAATAATTGTAGAACTTTAAATTTATGAATGCAAATAATTTAGAAATCAACATCTTTGGTTAGATACAGTCAACTGATTTTAATTTTTGTTACTAGTGTTAAAACTTCAACAACAATAATTCAAATATCAAAATTCGTTAATCGTTAATCGTTAATCAAAATTACCTATGAAATTCTATTTTGTAAAAACGCCACATTGGATTTCATTATTATACAGTAGCCAGATTTGGCGTTTTTCTCCTAAACGAAAAAATATATACCTAACTTTTGATGATGGCCCAACTACAGAAGTAACGAATTGGGTTTTAGATACTTTATATAAATATAACGCCAAAGCTACTTTTTTCTGTATTGGAAACAACATTGAAAAGTATCCGGAAATATTTACAAGTATCCTCGATAGAGGACATGCCATTGGCAACCATACCTACAATCACGAAAAAGGTTGGAATACAAAAAATGATAATTATTTAAAATCAATCCTAAAAACAGAAAAAATAATTAAGAAATTTTTAATTAAAAATCATCAATCATCAATAGTAAATCATAAATTATTTCGTCCACCGTATGGAAAAATAAGAAGATCTCAAACTAAATTATTAATGGCAAATAATTATAAACTCATTATGTGGTCTGTGCTAAGTGCTGACTTTGATTCGTCAGTAGATGCAGAAAAGTGCTTGAATAATGTCATTAAAAATACCAAAAGCGGTGATATTATTGTATTTCATGACAGTAATAAAGCATTTGAAAAATTGCAAATAGTTTTACCTAAAGTATTAGCGTATTTTAGTAATAAAGGGTATGGATTTCAGAGGATAACTTAAATTCTATACATATTGCTGTACCAAACTAATTAAAGTATTGGCATCTTGTTCTCCGGATTGACGCCATTTCATCTCACCATTTTTATAAATGATAAAAGTAGGATTTCCCTTAATTCTAAGGGCATTGGCCAAGGTTTCGTTTTTGTCAATATCAATTTTGATAACTTTAGCTTTATCGCCTAAAGCCGCAGCAACATCTCTTAATACCTTATGAAAAGTATTACTATTCTCGTTCCAATCGGCATAGAAATCAATCAAAGTTGGAACACCTGAACCAATTAATTCTCCAAATTTTGCCATAGAAAATCACTATTAAATGTTAAATAATCAACTATTAATTAGATATTTAGTATTACAAATATACCAAATTTAGCTAAACTTATAATTTTTAACAAATTATAATTGTCTAACGTATTTATAAATAACAATTTTTTAACCTAACTCTTCCTTTTGATAAGTTTTAACACTTTTAGAAAGATGAGCTTTATTTTTTAATGTTATTACTGTAATTTCCGGCCAAATACCTACTCTACCGGGATAGGCTAAAAAACCAAATCCTCTATTTACGTTCAAAAACTGACCAGCTTCTTCATAAATACCTGCCCAATATTTATACCGCCATTTTACCGGACTCCATTTTACCCAACCCGGAATTTCAATTCCAAACTGCATACCATGCGTATGTCCACTTAAAGTGATATGATAATGAAGGTTATCATCTTTTACTTCATTTTCCCAATGACTAGGGTCATGACTCATTAATATTTTAAATTCTTTATCAGCAATACCTTGAGTGGCCAACTTTAAATCTCCGGCTTTTTTAAACCCGCCTGAACCCCAATTTTCGACACCAATCAACGCTATTTTTTCTCCATTTTTTTCTAAAATTCTATGTTCATTTAATAGCAAATCAAAATCTAATTGACTATGTACCTTATGCAGATCTTTCATGTTTTGTTGCTTGACTTCATCATTATCCCACGCTATATAATCTCCATAATCATGATTGCCCAATATTGAATATTTACCATCTTTAGCTTTTAATTTCTTAAATGTTGACAGCCAAGGCAGCATTTCATCAGCTCTATTATTTACCATATCACCTGTAAACAGAATAATATCAGAAGCTTGTTTATTAATTAAATCAACACCATACTCTATTTTCTTAGCATTTGAACTATCAAAGCTTCCACTATGTATATCAGAAATTTGAGTAATTTGATAACCATCAAAAGCCTTTGGTAAATCATCAAACTCTAAAGTGTATTTTAATACCTTATAATTATGTTTGCCTTTATACATTCCAAAAAGTAACGAGGCCAAAGGGATTGCCGCCACGCCTAAAGCAATCTGACTAACAAACTTACGCCTAGACGGAAAATAATTAATATCTGTAGTTCGTCCTTCAGTAAAAAACCTAAATAAAGCCTGCGGTGTTCTAAAGATATCTTCTCCAAGAACAAAAAATAACATTGCTGCTTTAGGAATAAAAATTGCTAAAAAAAATCCTATCGCTTGGTTAGTATAAGGGGTTAACCCAACATTCTTATTAAAGCCAATAGACAGTTGATAGATTAAATTAAGTAATATCAAAGTAGATATTGTCCAATAAATAATATGGATCATTTTATTTTTTGACACCATCTTTACCGCTTGAAAAGCATAAACATCTACCAATACATAAATTGAAATAAAAATTAACCATCGTAGCATAGGTTGACAAAACTAAATGAAAGCATTATAATTACCTATCTTTTAGCATTTATTTAACCAAATTGATCATTTCTTTAATTTTATCGAAATCAGAAATCGCCACTTGGGTTTCGTCAAAAAAACGTTCAGTATGCATACTTACTTTTGGAGCTTCTATTGTTTTGTAAAGTGCAGTAGCCGAAAAATGAACCTCTTTAAATTTTGCATGTTTAAATTGCAATATTGTCCCTTTATTGATACCACAGCCTGGTAAAATAATAAGTCGATTTTCAATCTGTTCTTGAAGTTGTTCTAGCAAAGTTATACCCTTCAAAGCAGTACTTTCTTGACCCGAAGACAACACCCTATCCACACCTAAATTCGCTAATTGTTCTATAGCCGTTCTAGGGTTTAATATCCAGTCAAACGCTCTATGAAATGTAAAGGATAATGGCCTTGACAAATTTATTAATGCTTTGGTTCTATTAATATCTATGGTAAAATCCTTATTCAAAATGCCAGCAACTATGCCATTACATCCTAATTTTTTACATAATTCAATATCAGATTTTATGGCATCAAATTCAGCATCATCATAAGTAAAATTTCCACTTCTAGGTCGTATCAACACATTAACTGGAATGGTAAGATCATCCATCACTCTTTTTAATAATCCATAAGAAGGTGTTATGCCTCCAACCGCCAATTCAGAACATAGTTCTATCCTGTCTGCACCGGCTTTTTGAGCATTAATTGCCGACCTATAAGAATTTGCACAGATTTCAATTTTCATTTATATAGTTTTTGCTACCTTGCTAATGTAGTAAAAAAATAAACCCATTATGAAACGTAGAAATTTTATAAAAAATGCTTCTTTAAGCGGTGTTGGATTCGCCATAGGAAGTACAATAACTAATTGTACAGAAAAATCAACTGATAAAAAAGTTATTTCTTCCATAGATAAAAGCACATTACCACTAGTCATTGCAACATGGGATGTACCCAATGCCACAACTAAAGCATGGGAAACCTTACAACATGGAAAATCCGTTTTAGATGCTGTTGAACAAGGATGTATGATTGAAGAAGCTGATCTTAAAAACAGCTCGGTAGGGAATGGCGGCTTACCCGATAGAGATGGGATTGTTACTTTAGATTCTTGTATTATGAATTCTAAAGGAGATTGTGGGGCAGTGGTATATTTACAAAACATTACGCATGCAGTTGCCATTGCAAGAAAAGTAATGGAAGACACACCTCATGTTATGCTTGCCGGAAGAGGAGCTGAACAATTTGCTTATGAAATAGGATTTGAAAAAGAAAATTTATTGACAGATACTTCTAAAAAAGCCTGGGAAACATGGAAAGAAAAATCTGAGTATAAACCAATTATCAATATTGAAAATCACGATACCATAGGTATGTTGGCCATAGACAAAAATGGTGATATTTGTGGAGCTTGTACTACAAGTGGTTTGGCATATAAAATGTCCGGTCGTGTGGGAGACTCACCTATTATAGGCTCAGGTTTGTTTGTTGATAATGAAATAGGTGCTGCTGTTGCTACAGGACTAGGAGAGGAAGTTGTAAAAACCGTAGGGAGTTTTTTAGTTGTAGAGTTAATGCGTCAAGGTAAATCTCCTCAAGAAGCATGTGAAGAAGCTATTAGCAGAATTGTAAATAAGCCTAATAGCAATTATAAAAATTTCCAAGTAGGTTATATTGCCGTTAATAAGAGAGGAGAAACCGGTGCCTATTCCATTCATCAAGGGTTTAGTATGACCAAATATCAAGAAGGTAAAAATGAAAATATTCAGTCGGATTTTTTTTTAAAGGAGGAGAAATAGCCTATTTAACTTACCAATATTAAACCTCACAGGTCTTTGAGATTTGTGAGGTTTTTTTATTATGAGAAGTCAACCGTTGCTTTTTTCTTTGTAAAATATATTATATATATTATATATACTAAATATATTTAGTATATTTGCACTGGGAAGTTAAAAGAATTAAGAACGAAGATTGAGTTTTATGAAAAAATTAATTAATGTAAATGACACTACATTGACTAAACTAAAAGTGCTGTCAGCATTTGAAGATTTAAGCGTTAAAGCTTTAATGGAAAAAGCAATTGAATGGTTTGTTGCAGAAAAAGAAAAAGAGCAATTGGACAATTTAACAGCTGAAGAGAAAGAAGATTTAGGCTTATTATTATTAATGCAACAAGTTGACAGAACTGACACAGTTAGTGAAGAAGAAATTTTCAAAGCACTTGAATAAATGAAAATATTTTATACAAAATCAGTTTTAAAAGATTTTGAAAAATTAAAAGATAAAAAACTTAAAAGTAAAATAAAAAATGTTTTGATGAATATTAAACAGGCTGAAAACTTGCAAGATATTCAAGGATTAAAAAAAATGTCGGGTCATCCAGCGGCATATAGGGTAAGAATAGGTGATTATAGACTAGCTCTATATTTTGAAGGTGAAGTAGTGGAAATTGCTAGATTTTTAAAACGCTCAGATATTTATAAGGTATTTCCTTAGTAACAAATGATTATCATTAAATTATATTAACCCTCACAGGACTTTGACACTTGTGAGGTTCATTTATTAGCTTCCAAAAATATTTTAATACTCAAAACATTGCTATAATTCAGAACAAGAAAATAATCTGTAATCATTTCATTTTTCGTAGTTTTGGAATTACTAGAACACAACCATTATGTCTGAACAAAAACGCTTATTCCTATTAGATGCTTATGCCTTAATTTTTAGAGGATATTACGCATTTATTAAAAACCCTAGAATTAATTCTAAAGGTGTAGATACTTCTGCCATAATGGGTTTTATGAACTCATTATTAGATGTTATAAAGCGTGAAAGACCAGATCATTTAGCAGTTTGTTTTGACAAAGGCGGTAGTGTTGATCGTATTGAAATGTATGAAGCTTATAAAGCCAATCGTGACGAAACACCTGAAGCTATTAAGATTGCCGTACCCTATATTGAAAGTATTTTAAAAGCCATGCATATTCCAATTATGGTAAAAGAAGGTTATGAAGCAGACGATGTTATCGGAACATTGGCAAAAAAAGCAGAAAAAGAAGGTTATCAAACATTTATGGTAACACCTGATAAAGATTTTGCTCAATTGGTTTCTGAAAACATTTTTATGTACAGACCTATGTTTGGAGGAGGATATGAAACTTGGGGGATACCGGAAATTCAGAATAAATTTGAAGTTATAGATCCTTTACAGGTTATAGATTTTTTAGCCATGAAAGGTGATGCCGTTGATAATATCCCGGGATTACCCGGTGTTGGAGACAAAACTGCAAAGAAATTTTTAAAAGCGTATGGCAGTATAGAAGGGTTATTTGCCAACAGTCATGAGTTAAAAGGTAAAATGAAAGAAAAAGTTGAAGCCAATGTAGAACTTGGCTTGTTGTCAAAAAAACTAGCCACTATTATGTTAGATGTCCCAGTAGAATTTGACGCAACAGATTTTGAATTAAACACTCCAGATATACCTAAAGTAACAGAAATCTTTAATGAATTAGAATTTCGAAGATTAACCGAAAATTTATCTAAAACATTTAGTCAAGCAACTGATATAAAACCTGAGCCCAAAAAATCTGTTCAAAAGAACGATCCCAATCAGAATATTCAGTTTGATCTGTTTACGACTCCAGGAACGGGGACCTCTGCGGAAAATGAAACAGTAAATGGTTATCAAACCATAGAAAACACTTCTCATTTCTATCAATTCACAGAAACTCCGCTTGCGATAAAATTATTATTAAAACAGTTGTTGTCGCAAAAATCTGTATGTTTTGACACCGAAACTACTGGATTAAAATCCTTAGAAGTTGAATTGATTGGTATTGCTTTTTCATGGGAACATGGTAAAGGATATTATGTGCATTTTCCGGAAGACCAACAAATAACTCAAGATATTTTAGAAGAATTTCGCCCGTTTTTTGAAAATGATATTATCGAAAAAGTTGGTCACAATTTAAAATACGACATTAAGGTGTTGTCGAATTATAAAATGCCTGTAAAAGGAAAACTATTCGACACCATGATTGCTCATTATCTGATCAATCCTGATATGCGTCATGGCATGGATATTCTTGCTGAAACTTATTTGAATTACCAACCCGTTTCTATAACTGAATTGATTGGTAAAAAAGGAAAAAATCAAGGCAATATGCGTGATGTTGACCTTAAAAAGCAAACGGAATATGCCGTAGAAGATGCTGATATTACCCTACAGCTTAAAACACATTTTCAAAAAGAATTGGAAAGCGGGAATCTGACCAAGCTTTTTAATGAGGTGGAATTGCCTTTAGTTAACGTTTTATCAGCAATGGAAATTGAAGGGATCAATATTAATACTGACTATTTAAAAGAACTTTCTATTGCATTAACTAAGGATTTAGACCGGTTAGAAAAGGGTATTTACGAACAAGCAGGTGAGGAATTTAATTTGGCCTCACCTAAACAACTCGGGCTCATACTTTTTGATAAATTAAAACTGGTAGATAAGCCCAAAAAGACCAAAACCGGTCAATATTCCACTGCTGAAGATGTCTTATCTTATTTAGCAAAAGATCATCAAATTATAGGAGACATACAAGAATGGCGACAATATAAAAAATTACAAAGTACGTATGTAGATGCCTTACCAAATGAAGTAAACCCTAAGACCAAAAGAATACATACCGTTTATGCTCAAGCTGTGGCTGCCACCGGTAGATTGAGTTCTAACAATCCAAATTTACAGAATATTCCTATTCGTACAGTTCGCGGCAGAGAAGTGCGTAAGGCATTTATCCCCAGAGATGAAAATTATACTTTATTGGCTGCTGATTATTCTCAAATTGAACTTCGTATTATAGCCGCATTAAGTAAAGAAGAAAATATGATCAACGCTTTTAAAAATCATGAAGATATTCACGCTTCTACAGCTGCAAAAGTTTTTAATATCCCATTAAATGAAGTCACTAGAGAACAGCGTAGCAATGCGAAAACTGTAAATTTCGGAATTATTTATGGGGTTTCAGCATTTGGATTGAGCAATCAAACTTCGCTTTCGCGAAGCGAGGCAAAAGAATTAATAGATACTTATTATGAAACTTATCCAAAGCTACGTAGTTATATGGATAGCCAAATACATTATGCTAGAGAAAATGGCTATGTAGAAACCGTCTTGGGCAGACGTAGATATTTAAAAGATATCAACTCAAGAAACGCTGTAGTTCGAGGAGCCGCTGAACGAAACGCTGTGAACGCACCGATACAAGGTAGTGCTGCTGATATCATTAAATTGGCTATGATCAATATTTATAGACGATTTGAAAAAGAACAATTTAAAAGTAAAATGCTATTACAAGTGCACGATGAGTTGGTTTTTGATGCTTATAAAGATGAATTAGAAAATATAAAACCTATCATAAAACAAGAAATGGAAAATGCTTATAAACTCATTGTACCATTAGATGTTGAAATTGGTTTAGGTGATAATTGGCTAGCGGCACATTAAGGAGCTCCTTAAACCCTAAAAAAAGGGATTTAAAAAGTAGTCAGATATACTTACCTAAAATTCAAAAAACAATGAAACAAAGCATAGCACATATTGCCTTAGTGGTTAAAGAATATGATGCAGCAATCGAATTTTATACTAAAAAATTAGATTTCACAATTCTTGAAGACACCAAAATTGATGAAGATAAAAGATGGGTTGTGATTGCTCCTCCAGGAGCAAAAGAATGTTGCTTATTACTTGCGAAGGCGGCCAATGAAGATCAATTGAAAAGTGTTGGGAATCAAACAGGAAGAAGAGTCTTTCTATTTCTTTTCACAGATAATTTTTGGCGAGATTACAATAAAATGATTGAAAGGAACATCAATTTTATTAGACCTCCAACAGAACATGAATATGGACGAGTTGCAGTATTTGAAGATTTATATGGAAACCTTTGGGATCTATTAGAACCAAATGAAAACAATAAAGGGCTCATAAAAGAGCAAAAAAATAGATATACAAAAACTAGTCATTGTATATTGCTAACAGTGATCGATGTAAGACAAAATAATTCCAAACAATTCAATACCGAAAGAATTTGCAAAATTCTTTAGAAAAAACAACACTTTGACAGAAGATATAGTTTAGAATAATATATAGGAGTTATATTTCACAGACAATTAGCTATGCTAGATTATAGTTGATTTTTACTAATAAAGTATCTTTAATTTTAGTAAATTTGAATAATCTAATCTATAGATTGTCCGTATGAACGCTCTATCTAAAATTTAATATCATGGCAAAGTCTAAAGACGCAAAGAAAAACGTAAAAAAAGAACCACTTAAAACGGCAAAAGAAAAAAAAGCAGCTAAAAGAGCAAAAAAATCGAAATATAAAGAATAAGCTCTTTAAAACATTTCTCTACTAGTAAGGAATATTCTTTAATCTCGACCTACTTAACAATTAAAGTTGGTCATGAAATTAAAGATGTTCTTTTTTACTTTATTAATTTTTAATGTATACTACTTTTATGCTCAGACTTGTTGTTCTGGAGGGATTCCACTTTCTAATAATTTAGGGCTAGCTAATTTAGAAAAAGGAAGTATTCAAATTGGACTACAATACGATTATAATAATTTAAACACTTTAAACAGTGGTTCGGATAAATTAAATGACAATTCTAGATTACGCATTACGCACAGTGTTCTACTTAATGCCGGATATTCCATAACGAATAATTTATCAGTAGAAGGCTTATTTACTTGGGTAAATCAAAGACGAAAAATAACTCAATTTGGAAATGAAAATTTAGACCAAACCTCCGGAATTGGTGATGCCATCTTCTTGATAAAGTACAATTTTAATAATATTTTAGGGCAAAACAGTGCCCTAAACATTGGGGTTGGAACAAAAATACCATTAGGTTCTTCAACGGAAACAAATAGTCAAGGTATTACTTTAAACGCCGATTTACAACCCGGAAGTAATGCTTGGGATGTTATTTATTGGTCTATGATTTCTAAGAATTTTGATTTTAGACCATCATTTACTATTTCATCTAGGGTAATTTATAGAAATACCGGAACCAATACGAGTTATTTTGGAGACTCAAGCTATAAATTTGGGAATGAATTTCAAACTTATTTACATTTTTCTGATCAATTCCTATTTGTTAAAAAGCTAATCTCCCCTAGCTTATCCTTAAAATACAGAACTGCAAATCAAGACAAAATTGGCGGTTTTAATGTAGACAATACCGGAGGCAAGTGGTTTTCAATTATTCCGAACTTTTCAATTGATATTTCAAAGAATATTTTGTTTTCTACCAAAGCAGAAATTCCGGTTTATAGTTTTGTTGACGGAACCCAATTAACACCTACCTATAGATTGACAACAGGAATTTTATACAAAATTCCTCGTAAAACAAACAAACTAATTTTAAATTAATTATCATGAAAAATATAACTTTCTATTTCTTTTTATTTTGCCTGCCCTTACTATCATGTAACGAAAATGATAGCAATGTTTCAGGGCAAACTACTACGCCTCCTCCAAATAGTGCGAGTGAATGGACAATACCAATTAATGAGGTTAAAGATGGTGGTCCAGGTAAAGATGGCATTCCTTCAATTGACAATCCAAAATTTATTAATGTCAGTCAGGTTAATCCTGCTTTAATAGGCAGTGATGATTTGATCATTGGTATTGTAATTGGCGATGAAGCAAAAGCCTATCCTCATGTGATATTAGATTGGCACGAAATAGTTAATGACAAATTAAACGAGGATTTGGTTTCTATCTCATATTGTCCGTTAACAGGAACGGCATTTGGTTGGAAAAGTAGGGCAAATGGTACGACCTCAACTTTTGGAGTTTCAGGTTTACTATATAACACTAATCTAATTTTGTATGATAGAAATACTGATAGTAATTGGTCGCAGTTAAAATTAGAATGTGTAAATGGTACTTTAATAAATAATAAACCCAAATTGGTCAATGTGGTTGAAACCAATTGGGGTACTTGGAATAAATTATATCCTAACACTAAAGTTTTGAGTACAGATACTGGTTTTAGTAGAACATATGGCAATTATCCTTATGGTGATTATAAAACCAATCAAGATTTCTTTCTTTTTAATGCAACGCCAACAAATAACGCATTACCAAATAAAGAGAGGATCTATGCTATTTTAGATGGTGATAAATCAAAGGTTTATCAATTTTCAAAATTTGGTAAAGGAAATGCATTTAAAGATGAATTTAATGGAAAAAATTATCTTATAGTAGGTGATAGTAATATTATTAGTGCATTTGAGGTTTCATCTCAATTCTCAAGCTTAAATTTTGAATATAGCTTTAACAAAACTGAAGGGTTTTTTAAAGATGATGAAGGTAATGAATGGTCAATTTTTGGCAAAGCAATTGATGGTCCAAAAAAAGGACAATCATTAACGGTGTCAAGATCTGTGGTCAGTTATTGGTTTGCCATAGCTGCTTTTTATCCAAATCCTGAAATTTTTTAAACTACTGTACTTAGTTAATTATATAATTGGTAACTTTGGTTCAAGTCAGCAATTTAGTCGGTTGTTTTTTAGACCGAAAAAAGATAGATATGTTAAAGGTTGCAATACTTTATCAATCAAAGTTACCTCCTGAAATTGATGGTGTTGTCAAACCAATGAAAAAGGGAGGTTATTCGGATAGCGGTGCTGATATAGCCATTGCATTACTTAAAAATGGCATTCAGTTAATAACACCTGTACATACCCCAAAAATAAAAAATGATTATGATTGGGTATTCCCAGATTCTGAAGAAGGCATTAAAAATGCCGTAAATAAAGGTGCTAATCTTTTTTGGCTAAATACGGTACTTTATGCCAAACACCCAATTCTAAAATTCAAAGGCCAGCACCTTTTAATTGTTGGTCAAGACCCTGAAATTGTTGAAATTTATGACGATAAGTTTTATACAAATACATTTTTAAAAGAGAAAGGGCTTCCTATTCCTTTATCTTATCTTTTATTGTCAGATGAACCTACAAAACAAAATATAAAATTTCCGGTAGTTATAAAACCCGTAAGAGGTAGAGGTAGTCAAGGTGTGCAGGTAATTAATAATAAAAATGATCTTGAAAGAAGTATTACAAAACTTATCGCTTCAAAAAAATATGGAAATAGATTTATAATAGAAGAGTATTTACCTGGAAAAGAAATTACTATTACAGTTATGCCTCCCGGATTATACATCATCAATGATAATCCAGTTCAAAAGAGGGATCATTGGGCTTTACCCGCAGTTGAACGGTTTAATCATATTGATGGAATTGCACCATATAATGGTATAGTTGCGGTGATAAACAACAGTAAAATAATTTCTGATGCAGCGTTAAATTCAAAAGAAATAAAAGAAATATCTCAAAAATGTGAATTGGCTGCTAACATTATAAATGCAAAGGCTCCAATTCGAATTGATTGTAGAAAACATAAAAACAATCAATATCAAATTTTTGATTTGAACTTAAAACCAAATATGACCGGTGCATCACGTAAACATAGAAATGATCAAGATAGTTTAACAATGATTGCCGCTAAAGGTATTGGGTGGGATTATAATATGTTGATATTAAATACCCTATCACAGCATTGGAAATTGACTACAACATAAACCTATATGTTGCTTTGATTAAAAAAGTGTTTTCTGCCTTTTCTCCAAATATCTGATTGTCTAAACTTCTTAACAAATGATCATTGGGGTCTTGTGTACCAACATTGCCTTGAGACCAAACTAAAAATATTTCTGAACCAGGTATATACTCCCAACGAACCACTAAGTTTGAGCGAAATTGCACAAAAGAAAAATCTGGATTTTCAAATTCATAATCCGTTGTTCCATCTCTATTTTCGTCAACAAGATAATTGGTACCATCAAAAGCAATTTGATCCGTAGTATAGAGATCAAATCTATCATATAAATTATCAGCTACCGCATTGGTAATAAAATTGAAATTTTTATAGATGCCATTTGAAATAAAAGGCTGTCCATAATATTGAATGGTTAAATTAGGGTTAATGGTATAATTTATCCGTAAAGAAGCACTTAATGTTTTCTGATCAATTTCTGCAGTAATAAATCTTGGAAAATCATTAATACTAGCCTCAGTTACATACTGTGTTTTGTTGGGGCTAATTGAATACTCTGGACTTAATGTAATATCTAATGAATTGGTTGGCCTATAAGTTAATCTGGCTTCAAACTGTAAGAATGACAAACTATTTTGCTTGGCTTTTGAATAAATATAACCTGTTGTAAAACGGAATTTTTTACGAGAATCACTTCCTACAAATAAAAAATGAACATTTTCTTCTGAAAAACGAAAACGAGGACCTCCTCTTAAAATAGTGTTTGAAAATGTTCTGGGTCTATGAATAAGTCCGGCTTCTATTCCCCAATTATTCTTAAATTCTGCTGAACCTCTTAATCGATATTCCATCCTATTATAATTTCCTTCAAAATCAAAACTACTAAACATATTGAATCTAGCAGAAACATTTCTAAACTTTCCAAAGGGTTTCAAAGTTCTAAAACTAGTCCACGCATATTGTCTAATTTCATCTGCTTGACGTAAAAAACCTATATCATTCAATTCTAATTCCGGAGATCGCCAATTGGCACCAATTCCATATCGCCAATGCCCACTACTCGATTTTCCAAATTCTACTTTACCACTGGTTCCTGTTAATGAAGTTCTGTTAGGATCAACATTAACATGGTTTGCATCAACACGTTGAAATAAATGCGTTAACGATTCTTGGGTATTTTGTATGGCTTCTTTACTTCCTTCTACATGGCTCAAAATAATTTTACTTTCTATATAGTATTTTTTATCTCTCCATTGGTGCCTAAGATCTAAGCCACCGGTATATGCAGAGCTTCTTAAAAAATCTATATTTTCTTCAATTTTTCTGTTGGTGGCCGTAAAAATGCCGCCCACAAAGGTGTTTCTTTTGTTAAAATCTTTTTGCAAACGACCTACAAAATAATTTGTTAAAGGCTCTACCAATTCTTCTCGTTGTGTACCGTTATTATCAATTTTAGCATATTCTCTTGTTGTAACACTTTCTAAAATTCCGATAGACCAACCTTTTTTAGTCTTTCCACTAAACTTGGCTGCACCTAATATTGTTGTATTTTGAGGTTGTTCTAAAAACTCATCATCAGTAATTTCCGGAAGTCCTTGTGGACTCCTACCAATTCTCCTAGAAAAGAATAGATTATCTCGATTACCTCCCAGTCCAAAATCAAAAATATTTTTATTCTCCACAAAAAAAGGACGTTGTTCTCTGAAAAATATTTCAAAACCATCTAGAGAGATAGCTGCAGGATCTGCTTCTACTTGTCCAAAATCAGGATTAACAGTTAAATCTAATGTAAGATCATTTGTAATACCAATCTTAGCATCTAATCCTCCATTGAATTTAAAATCACTTCCATCCCGAAAAGGATTGTTTACTTCTTTAGGATATTTATCATATTGTAATATAGCAAAAGGTTGAATTTCTAATTGTTTTTGTGGTTCAAGATCCAATAAACCATGTAATTCTCCAGACTCACTTATAAAACCTGGAGCGTCGATAGGAATTCTATTCCACACCGATCTTTCGTTTTTTCTGAAAATTTGCCTTACAATATTCATTCCCCAAATCTGTTCTTTAGCTTTCCCAAACCTTAATTGACTCAAAGGAATCTTCATTTCTGCTGTCCAACCTTCATTATCAACACCAACTTTAGTGTACCAAACTGGATTCCAGCTATCATCAATATCATCACCATTATCTATTACCACTTCATCGCCTTTAACACCTGCAGCGGTAACCGTAAAGATAAATGCAGTACGCTTGTCATGATAGCTGTCAATTATTATATTAACCCTATCACCAGCAAAACCGTCTCTACGAGATAATCTTTTTTCAATCTTATCAGGCTCATCGTCTAATGCCTTTATAGCTACATATAAATGCTTTGTATCATAAACAATTTTAAACCTTGTTTGATAGGTTGGTACAGTATTTTCATCCGGTTCGTTTTCAATAAAATCGGTTTGCCAATTGACAATATCCCACCCTATATCGTCTAATTTTCCATCAATTATCGGGGCCTTCTCCTGAGCTAAAAATTTAGTCGTATAGATCCGTTTGGGTGTTTTATGCTGTTGTTCTTGTGAAGTTATTGATTGAAAAATTAATAAGATAAGGAGAAAAATAAACTTAAATACTTTCATTAGGTTGGTTGAAAATTATCAAATGATTCATTGTTTGACTACATAAACCCCTTTTGTTACAGTTCATTCGGCAAGATACTATAATCGTGTCATAATAATTTGTTAATCATCCTTTTAAATCTGTTAAAATTAAATTCAAAATCAAACTTTGGAAAAGGGTTTTTTCCCTCTAAAAAAATCTAAATTCAAAAAATATAATTAAAAACACTATTTGTTATCTAAAGAAATAATATTACCTTTGCAAACCCTTTTTTAAGGGAAAAATTAAATATTAATCATAGACAAAAACTAATCGTGTGAACACATTAAGTTACAAAACAGTATCAGCAAATAAAAACACTGTAAATAAAGAGTGGGTTTTAGTTGATGCGGACGGACAAACATTGGGTCGTTTAGCTTCTATAGTTGCAAAGCTAATTAGAGGTAAGTACAAACCTAATTTCACTCCTCATGTGGACTGTGGAGATAATGTAATCATTATCAATGCAGAAAAAATTATTTTAACTGGTAATAAATGGACGGACAAATCGTACATCCGTCATACCGGATATCCTGGAGGACAAAGATCATTAACTGCAACAGAGTTGTTTAAAAAAGACCCAACTCGCTTAGTTGAAAAAGCAGTAAAAGGTATGTTACCTAAAAATAAATTAGGTAGTGCCTTATTTAGAAATTTATATGTAGTATCCGGAGCTGAGCATAATAAAGGTGCTCAAAACCCAAAAACTATTAACCTTAATGATCTTATATAATGGAAATTGTACATAAAATAGGCAGAAGAAAAACAGCAGTTGCTCGTGCATATGTTGCTAAAGGAAAAGGAAACATTACTATCAACAAAAGAGAGCTAAATAATTATTTCACAACAGGAACATTGCAATATAAAGTAATGCAACCTTTAGCATTAACAGGTAACGAAAAAAATTTCGATATAACTGTAAATGTTTTTGGTGGTGGTGTAACCGGTCAAGCAGAAGCTATTCGCTTAGCTATCACAAGGGCATTGGTTTTTATTGATGAAGATTATAGAACAATATTAAAACCAGAAGGTCTATTAACTAGAGATCCGAGAATGGTCGAACGCAAAAAATTCGGTCAGAAAAAAGCGCGTAAAAAATACCAATTCTCTAAACGTTAAAATTAAGTATTTCCTGAAATTATTGCTTAAGATAATTTCAGGATTTCTAATTAATAAAAACACTGAATCTCCCATATATTGGGATAATATTAATATAAACTGTTTAAGTATAGCATCCAAATAAATAAGATTTCCAAGAATTAGGAACTACTTACTTATTGCTAAATTAGGAACGTAAACTAAAAACAAAATGGCAAAAATTGAAATTCAAGAATTATTAGACTCAGGTGTACATTTTGGGCACCTAACAAGAAAATGGAATCCTAATATGGCTCCTTACATTTATACAGAACGTAATGGAGTACATATAATTGATTTGTATAAAACAACTGCAAAGATTGAAGAATCTGCAAGTGCATTAAAAAAAATAGCCAATTCTGGCAGAAAAATACTTTTTGTTGCTACAAAAAAACAAGCAAAAGATATTGTTGCTGAAAAATCTAAAAGTGTAAATATGCCCTACATTACTGAAAGATGGCCGGGTGGTATGCTTACAAACTTTGTTACTATCCGTAAAGCTGTAAAAAAAATGGCTCAAATTGATAGAATGAAACAAGATGGTAGTTTTAATGCTTTGTCAAAAAGAGAAAAATTACAAATTGATCGTCAAAGAGCAAAATTAGAAAAAAACTTAGGTTCTATTTCTGATATGACCCGTTTACCTGGTGCTCTATTTGTAATTGATACCAGACGTGAGCACATTGCCATTGCTGAAGCTCAAAAATTAAACATTCCAATTTTTGCTATGGTAGATACAAATTCTGACCCTAGACCTATTGATTATGTTATTCCTTCTAATGACGATGCCTCTAGATCTATTAATAAGATTTTATCTTATGTAACTGAAGCTATAGCTGAAGGTCTATCAGAAAGAAAGTCTGAAAAAGACAAGGCTGACAAGGCTCAAGAAGAAAAAAAGGCTGAGAAAATCAAAATTGTAGCTGAAGCTACTACAGCAAAAGAGTAAATAATTATTATATATACTAAAAGATTAAAAATCATGGCAAAAATAACAGCCGCAGAAGTAAATAAATTAAGAAAAACCACTGGTGCAGGAATGATGGATTGTAAAAATGCACTTGTTGAGGCCGATGGTAATTTTGAATTGGCAATAGAAATATTACGTAAAAAAGGACAAAAAGTTGCTGCAAAAAGAGCCGACAGAGATTCATCTGAAGGTGCCGTTATTGCAAAGGTAAATGCTGAATCAACTACCGGAGCTGTAATTTCTTTAAATTGTGAAACAGATTTTGTTGCTAAAAACGAAGGTTTTGTAGATTTGGCAAATCAATTGGCAGAAATAGCTTTACATGCAGCAAATAAAGATGAATTTCTAACAGCTGATTTTAATGGGATGTCAGTAGCTGACAAGCTGATTGAACAAACCGGTGTAATAGGTGAAAAAATAGAAATAGGTGCTTTTGATACTATTAATGCCCCATTTGTTGGTTCATATATTCATGCAGGAAACAAAATTGCTACCTTAGTAGGTTTGTCGGCTTCAGCTGATGGTGCTGATGTTGTAGCAAAAGATGTTGCTATGCAAGCTGCTGCAATGTCTCCTTTAGCTTTAGATGAAAATGGTATTGATCAAGAAACAATAGACAAAGAAATTGAAATTGCAAAAGATCAATTACGTCAAGAAGGTAAACCCGAAGGCATGTTAGATAATATTGCTAAAGGTAAACTAAAACGTTTCTTTAAAGATAATACTCTTGTAAATCAAGATTTTATAAAAAACAATAAACAAAGTGTTGCTCAATATGTTAAATCATTGGGTGATGTAAAAGTAATTGACTTTAAAAGAGTTGCTTTAGGTTAAAAAGCAATTACATAAATTTAAAAAAACCCGTCAATTGATGGGTTTTTTTATGAACTTAACTTGCCTATTTATTTTAACCATACTTCAAGTTTGAAAATTTATTAGCTCTTGATCAAGCATTATAAATTATATGGACTGACTTCTTTTAAAAGAATATCATAAGCTTATATGCGAAAAAAAACAAGAAAATATAGGTAGATTTTATCCGTTTTTTAGGAAATAGAAAAAGTCAGGATAAGTTCTATGAGTTCAATACTGAAATTTGTATATTTGTCAAACTCTCAAAAAAAAATGCAATACAAAAGAATTCTATTAAAACTAAGTGGAGAAGCTTTATTAGGTGATCAACAATATGGTATTGATCCAAACAGATTAAAAGCATATGCTCAAGAAATAAAAAAAGTAGTTGAACATGGTGTAGAAGTAGCCATTGTTATTGGTGGTGGAAACATTTTTAGAGGTGTATCAGGAGCCGGAGGCGGCATGAATGACAGAGTTCAGGCAGATTATATGGGCATGTTAGCTACTGTAATTAATGGATTGGCATTACAAAGTGCTTTAGAAGATACTGAGGTACAAACTCGTTTATTAACAGCCATTAAAATGGAACAAATTGCCGAACCTTATATTAAACGCAGAGCAGTAAGACATTTAGAAAAAGGTAGGGTAGTTATTTTTGGAAGTGGCACAGGAAATCCATATTTTACCACTGATACTGCAGCCGTGCTGAGAGCTATAGAAATAGATGCTGATGTGATCTTAAAAGGTACACGTGTTGATGGAGTCTATACCTCCGATCCAGAAAAAAACATCAATGCTGTGAAATTTGAAAATATTACTTTTAAAGATGTTATGTCTAGAGGGTTAAAAGTTATGGATATGACAGCTTTTACCTTAAGTGAGGAAAATAAACTACCTATTATTATTTTTGACATGAACAAACAAGGTAATTTATTAAAATTATTGTCTGGTGAAAACATTGGAACAAAAGTTGATATCTAAAGTTCTATCAACTATATTAATATATTAAGTTATGAACGAAGAAGTGCAATTTATAATCGATACTACAAAAGAGCATATGGATAATGCTCTTGATCATTTGAACAAAGAATTGGCAAACATTAGAGCAGGAAAAGCCTCTCCGGCAATGTTAAGAGGCATTCAGGTTGATTATTATGGCTCGCAGACGCCGTTAAGTCAAGTAGCCAATATAAATACACCAGATGCAAGAACCATTAGTGTTCAGCCTTGGGAGAAAAATATGTTGCAAGAAATTGAAAAAGCAATCATGTTAGCTAATCTAGGTTTTAACCCAATGAACAATGGTGAGTCTATTATTATAAATGTTCCTGTATTAACTGAAGAACGCCGTAAAGAGCTGGCAAAACAAGCGAAAGCAGAAGCTGAAAGTGATAAGATTAGTGTTAGAAATGCCAGAAGAGATGCTATTCACGATTTAAAAAAGTTGGATATTTCTGAAGATCTTGAAAATAATACTATTGATGAGATACAAGAATTGACTGATAAATATGTGAAAACTATTGATGACCTATACGATAAAAAAGAAATAGAGATTATGACCATTTAAAATGAAATGTAACTAATAAACTTTTGTTAAAAAGCATCTAAAGTGTAAGATGCTTTTTATTTTTTTCTTTCTTTGAATTATAAAATATATAATGAAATTAATTAGTGCTTTAATTGTTCTATTTTTTCCACTGCTACTCTTAGGACAAACTAACTTATCCGGTATCATTAAAGATAGCAAAACAAAAAAATCGCTAGCCTTTGCAACCATTATAACAAATACAGGTATTGGAGAAATAACCGATATTGAAGGTAAATTTAAAATTACTTCTAAAAATGACATTACCAGGTTATCTATTTCTTATGTAGGTTATAAAACACAGAAAGTTAATATTACAAGTAACAAAAAGTATGTTACTATCTTTTTAGAAGCTAGCAACGAAAGTTTAAATGAAGTAGTTTTAATTGCTAAAGAGAACCCAGCTTTACAGATTATTCGTAACACCATTAAAAATAGAGATAAAAATAATATCTCAAAAGCATTAAACTCATTTAAATTTACATTATATAATAAATTATTAATTACAGCCAACCCTGATTCTATTAGCGGCACTATTGACTCCGTTTTTATTAAAAAAAATAATAAACTAATTTTTAAAAAATTAGATTCTTCAAATTATAAATTTAAAAAACAAATAGACAGGCATCATTTATACATTACAGAAAAGGTGGCTGAACATACTTTTCAAAGAGGTAAGAATAAAAAAGAAACCATATTAGCATCGCGTATGGCGGGATTCAAAAACCCTATCTATGAATTTTTGGCCTTAGACATTGAAAGCTTTTCATTTTATGACGAAGTATATACCTTATTAGGTAATAATTACGTAAATCCACTAGCAAAAAATGCTTTAAAAAAGTATGACTATAAAATCTTAGATACGGTTTATAATAATGAAGGAGCCGCCTATATGATTCATTATATTCCTAAAAATAAAGGTAAAAATTTAGGCTTAGAAGGTGTTTTGTATATCCACGACAAAAGTTTTGCTCTAGAAAAAGGAATTGCCGAATTAAGAGGAATCGTTGCTGTTAAAGCAGTTCAAAATTTTATATATAATAATGAACATCAAATTTGGTTTCCAGATGAAACTATTATTACTATTCAAAAAGGGAAAAATAAGGAAAATGTTAATCTTTTTGGTGGCACTATTAAATTTACGGATAGCCAACCTAAAAATGATTCTATTGTAAATACAAAGCAAAAGGATTTTTCTGACGCTTCCTATTTAATTTCTAAAAGCAAAAATTATCAAATAACAATAAACGAACCCATTAAGGTTATCAATTCTGCCTCATCTATAAAAATAGACGATAATGCTTCTAACCGAAGCGAAGCATATTGGAATACCTATAGAACGGATTCGATTTCAATACGAGGTATAGAAGCTTATAAAGTGTTAGATAGTTTATCTAAAGCTGAAGGTGCTGAAAAAAAATTAAACATTGCCAGAAAAGTGTTAAAAGGTTATTTCCCTACTAAATATTTCGATTTTGATTTAAGTCAATTGATAAATTTTAACAATTATGAAGGCTTTCGATTAGGGTTTGGTGGTATTACCAACCCTGATTTTTCTAAAATACTTAAATTAGAAAGTTATGCGGCATACGGTTTTAAAGATAAAAATATTAAATATCACTTAGGTGCTTTTATAAGACTAGATAAAGAAAATAATACATGGATAGGAGCTGGTTATACAGATGATTTACATGAGGCGGCCAAACTAGATTTTCTGTTTGATGAAACTTCATTCTCTCTTATAAATCCAAGAAACTTGAATATTGGACAATTTTATGGCTACAAAAATTACACTATAAATCTTCAACATGATATATTCCCAAATTTAGAATCTAAATTAGAATTGAAACAAGGTAGTTATGACCCTAAATTCACTTATCAATTTATTTCAAATGGCTTGGTTTTTTCTAAATATAATTTGGCGACAGCTACATTTGCTGTAAAATGGACTCCTTTTAGTAAATATATGAATACCCCTATTGGAAAAATTCCAATTAAAAATGGTTATCCAAAAATTACAGCTCAATTTGCCAAAAGTTTTGATAATGTTTTAGATGGTAATTTTAGCTTTAATCAATTCAATTTTAAATTTGAACATGAGATAAACTTTTTAAATAAAAGTTCTACTAGTTTTCTAATACAAGGAGGCTATATTGGTGGTGATGCTCCTTTGACTCATTTATACAACGCTACACCAAATTACTCTTTTGCTAATCCATGGCGAAAACGTATTAATTTCTCAGGAACCAATGCCTTTGAAACTATGGCTTTTAACGAATTTATTTCTGACAGATACGCCTCATTTCAAGCTCGTTATAACTTTAATCGTTTTGAAATAAGTGATAAATTTAAACCCGGATTAAGCATTATCTCCAGATTTGCCATTGGTACTATTGACAACTCAAATCAACATTTTGGAGTAACTTTTAAAAAAATGAATAAAGGTTATTTAGAATCTGGTTTTGTATTAAATCATTTATACAAAGGTTTTGGAATTAGCTCATTTTATAGATATGGAGCCTATAGTAATTTGAAATTTTCTGATAATTTAGCAGTAAAACTCACCTACGTATTAAGCTTAGGTTTCTAAACCTATTTTAACAGAGAGTATCTTAACTTCAATAATTTAATTTAGTACCTTTGCCAGCATTATAAATTCACATATATTTTAATGAATTTCTGGGCCTATATTTCTCGTTTTATTATCAAAGGAAGAATTCCTATTTTAATAGCTCTTGGAATAATTACTTATTTATTATCTACTCAAATGCAGTACATGCGTTTCTCTAATAGTGAAGCTAATTTACTACCCAGAAACCACGAAGTAAATTTAGAGTATAATAAATTTTTGGAGATTTTTGGAGAAGAAGGTAATTTAATTATACTGGCCGTTGAGGACTCCTCTATATATACCGCTAAAAAATTTAACAACTGGAATACACTTTCTCATCAACTAGATTCTTTTCCCCAAATTGATTTTACTGTTTCTATTGGTGACATTAAAAAACTATATAAAGACACAAAAAATGAACGTTTTAATGTTGCTCCAATTTATGAAAACTTACCAAAAACCGATGAAGAAGTAAGAAAAATCAAACAAGATCTATTTGATAATTTACCATTTTTTGATAATTTTTTATTCAACAAAAAAACAGGTACAATAAGAACAGTTATCTATATTAAGAAAGACATTGTCAATACAATTGAACGTAAAAATTTTATTTTAAAAACATTAAACCCAATTATTGAAAAATTCGAAAATGACAATACTATTGATGTAAAAGTTTCTGGTATGCCTTATATAAGGACCATGAATTCTAAAAGTATAAATGATGAAATAGGGATTTTTCTGATTTTAGCTTTACTAGTGACTTCAATAATTTTCTTTTTCTTTTTCCGATCATTCAGAGCCACATTTATTACCATGTTTGTAGTAAGTATTGGCGTGGTTTGGGCTTTTGGCTTTATTGGTTTGTTTAGATATGAAATAACTGTATTAACAGCCCTCATACCTCCTTTAATTATAGTAATTGGTGTACCAAATTGCATCTTCTTAATTAACAAATACCAACAAGAAGTAAAAAAACATGGTAATCAAGCCAAATCCTTACAGCGAGTTATTTCCAAAATTGGCAATGCTACCTTAATGACAAATGTAACTACGGCTTCTGGCTTTGCAACTTTTATCTTTACTAAAAGTCAGTTATTAAATGAATTTGGTATTATCGCTTCCGTAAATATTTTGGTGATATTTATTTTGTCTTTATTAATTATTCCTATTATTTATAGTTTTTTAGCTAAACCTAAAGAAAAACATTTAAAACATTTAGAAAAAAGATGGATTGAACGTATTGTAGATTGGATGGAGAATATGGTTCGATTTAAACGAATTACAGTATACGTTTTAACTGTAATATTAATGGTGTCAAGTATTATTGGTGTTTATATGATTCGTGTTTCCGGTAGTATTATTGAAGACATGCCAAAAGGAAAAACATTCTATAAAGACATCGTGTTTTTTGAAAAAGAATTTGGGGGTATCATGCCATTAGAAATTATTATTGATACCAAACGTAAAAAAGGGGTAATGAAACTTTCTACGCTTAAGCGGATGGATAAACTCAACGAGATCATTGACGAAATCCCGGAACTTTCACCTTCTGTATCTGTCTTAAATTTGGTAAAATATTCCAAACAAGCATATTATAATGGCAATCCTAAATATTACCAACTGCCTACCTCTCAAGAACGTAACTTCATATTATCTTATACTAAAAACTCTAATGTAAATTCAGATTTGCTCAATAATTTTGTCGACTCTACAGGTCAGTATGCCAGAATAACCACCTTTATGAAAGACATTGGTACAGACAAAATGGGACGAATTGAAGAAAGACTACAGGCTAGAATTGACAAAGAATTTCCAAAGGAGAACTATACGGTAACTTTAACAGGAAAAGCTCTGGTATTTTTAAAAGGCACCAATTATTTAATTAAAAATTTAGTCATATCGCTATCATTAGCCATTTTAATAATTTCTATTTTTATGGCTTGGATGTTTAAATCATTTCAGATGATTATTATATCACTAATTCCTAATATTTTACCCCTACTGGTTACTGCAGGACTAATGGGTTTTTTAGGTGTACCTATTAAGCCTTCTACTATATTAGTATTTAGCATCGCCTTTGGTATATCTGTAGATGATACTATTCATTTTTTGGCCAAATACCGGCAAGAGTTACAAGCAAATAACTGGAAAGTAAGAAAATCTGTTTATAATGCTTTACGCGAAACCGGGGTAAGTATGTTTTATACCTCTATTGTGCTTTTCTTTGGATTTTTAGTATTCACAGTTTCCAGTTTTGGAGGTACTATCGCTCTTGGCGGATTGGTTTCTGTTACATTATTATTGGCCATGGTATCCAATTTATTATTACTTCCTTCGTTATTACTATCTTTAGAACAACGAATAGCCAATAAAAGAGTATTCAAAAAACCGGCAATTCAAATTTTGCCTACAGAAGATGATGATATTGCTGATGAAATTAAAAAATTAGATGAAAATTAAATAAAGAAATGAAAGGAATTATTTTAGCCGGAGGAAGCGGCACCAGATTACACCCACTTACTTTAGCAGTAAGCAAGCAACTTATGCCAATTTATGATAAGCCGATGATCTATTATCCCTTATCAACATTAATGTTAGCAGGTATAAAAGATATTTTAATTATTTCAACACCACATGATTTACCATTATTTGAAAGACTCTTAGGTGATGGTAAACAACTGGGTTGTAATTTTCAATATGCTGTACAAGAAAAACCAAATGGTTTGGCACAAGCATTTGTAATTGGAGAAGAATTTATTGCTAATGATAGTGTTGCTTTAATTTTAGGTGATAATATCTTTTATGGAACTGGTCTTCACAAAGCATTATTGGAGGCCGCTAAACAAAAAGGAGGAACAGTATTTGCCTATCATGTAAATGATCCTGAACGCTATGGTGTGGTTGAATTTGACAAGGAAAATAGAGCCATTTCTATAGAAGAAAAACCTCAATATCCAAAATCTAATTATGCTGTTCCCGGCATCTATTTTTATGATAATAGTGTAGTAGAGATTGCTAAGAATTTAGAGCCTTCTGCTCGAGGTGAATATGAAATTACAGATGTAAATAAAATATACTTACAAAAAGACGAACTACATGTAGGTATACTAAATAGAGGTACTGCCTGGTTAGATACTGGCACTTTCCAATCTTTAATGCAAGCACAACAATTTGTACAAGTTATTGAAGAACGACAAGGTTTAAAGATAGGTTGTATAGAAGAAGTAGCTTATAAGAAAAATTTTATTTCAGCTAAACAACTTAAAACAATCGCCGAGCCTTTATTAAAAAGTGGCTACGGTGAATATTTAATGAATATTATAAATCATAAATTGGACTAAAATTCACAAATCTTAATTCTAATTTCTAAAATCTATCACTATCTTTGCTCTTCATAAAAAATGTAGCCTAAATGCAAAAGAGTGTAGCCGAATTATTACTATCAGATCAATTTTTACATGATTTCCAAATCAAAGGATGGGTACGTACCTTTAGAGCAAATCGGTTTATCGCTCTAAATGATGGTTCTACAATAAATAATATACAGTGTGTTGTAGATTTTGAAAATCTTGATGAGGCTATTTTGAAAAGAATAACCACTGGAGCTGCGGTTTCTATTAAAGGAACTTTAGTTGAAAGTCAAGGTAAAGGACAGCGTGTTGAAATCAATGTAAATGAAATTGAAATTTTAGGGGATTCAAATCCTGAAGAATTTCCTATTCAGCCTAAAAAACACAGCTTTGAATTTTTACGAGAAAATGCCCACCTAAGGGTAAGAACCAATACTTTTAGTGCGGTAATGCGTTTACGATCTGCCTTATCTTTTGCTGTCCATAAATACTTTACTGAAAATGGATTTTATAATTTCCATGCACCTATTATTACAGGTTCTGATGCCGAAGGTGCCGGCGAAATGTTTAGAGTTACAACCATGCACCCTGAAAATCCTCCTAAAGATGAAAATGGAAAAGTAGATTATAGTAAAGACTTTTTTGGTAAAGAGACCTATCTAACCGTTTCAGGACAATTAGAAGCTGAAACCTATGCCATGGCTTTAGGTAAAGTTTACACTTTCGGACCAACTTTTAGAGCAGAAAATTCTAATACCACACGTCATTTGGCAGAATTTTGGATGATTGAGCCTGAGGTTGCATTTATGGATTTGGATGGCAATATGGATTTAGCTGAAGACTTTATAAAATCTGTAATCAAATATGTCTTAGCTAATTGTAAAGATGATTTGGAGTTTTTAAACGAGCGTTTTGTTAAAGAAGAAAGCACCAAACCTCAATTACAAAGAAGCGAAATGTCTTTGTTAGAAAAATTAAATTTTGTTGTTGATAATAATTTTAAAAGGGTAAGTTATACAGAAGCCATAGATATTTTAAGAAATTGCAAACCCAATAAAAAGAAAAAATTTCAATACATCATTAATGAATGGGGAGCTGACCTACAAAGTGAGCATGAACGTTATTTGGTAGAAAAACATTATAAATGTCCTGTAATTTTATTTGACTATCCTGCCAACATAAAAGCTTTTTATATGCGTTTAAATGATGATGGAAAAACAGTTAGAGCCATGGACGTTTTATTTCCCGGAATTGGTGAAATTGTAGGCGGTGCACAACGTGAAGAACGTTTTGATGTTCTTGTAGAAAAAATGAAAGCATTAGATATAGATGAGAAAGAGTTATGGTGGTACTTAGATTTACGTAAATTTGGAACTGCTGTGCATTCAGGTTTTGGTTTAGGTTTTGAAAGATTGGTACAATTTACAACTGGTATGGGTAATATTAGAGACGTAATTCCGTTTCCAAGAACGCCGCAAAATGCCGAATTCTAATCAGAAAATAGTAAATATAAGCCATCAGATTCTAATTTTGTATCTTTAATTATCAAGAATTAAAAAGCTATGCTAAATAGGGTAAGTAAAAATAACATTACTTTCCAACGCTTATGGTTTAAATGCTGTTGATACTTATAGATAACTACTATATATCAGAATTAATTGCAACAAGAGTATCTATTAATAGTTAAATGTTTTAAAAATAAATATATTTAACCATTACAAATAATATAGAACCAAAAATAATAAATGCTTAAACAGAGCCTTCAATATAAATTACTACAAAAATTATCACCTCAGCAAATACAGCTGATGAAGTTAATTCAATTGCCCACACAAGCATTTGAGCAAAAAATAAAACAAGAAATTGAAGAAAACCCTGCTTTAGAAAGCGGTAAAGAAACTGATGATGATTATGACAATGATTTGCAAAATGAATATGACGATGTAGGGAATGAATCTATTGAAACTGATGTAAATATTGATGAATATTTAAGCGATGATGAAATGCCTAGCTATAAATTACAATCTAATAATTATAGCAATGATGATGACGAAAAAAATATACCTTATGCCTCCGGAACATCATTCAATCAATTTTTAACCAATCAATTAAATACTTTTCGTTTAAACGATCAAGAATATCAAATCGCTGTATTCTTAGTAGGTAGCATTGATGAAAGTGGTTATATTAGAAGAACATTAGAAGATATAGTTGATGATTTGGCTTTTTCAGAAAATATTTTTACAGATAGTACTGAAGTAAAACGTTTGTTAGTATATGTGCAAAAACTAGATCCGGCTGGTGTTGGTGCTCAGAGTTTAGAAGAATGCCTCTTAATTCAATTAAAACGAAAACAGGAAACACCTGATAGAATTTTAGCTATTTCAATTCTAGAAAAAGCATTTGAACATTTTGTAAAAAAACATTATAAAAAACTCATTCAAAAATTTAATATTTCTGAAGACCGTTTAAAAGACGCCATTCATGAAATTGAAAAATTAAACCCTAAACCCGGCGGATCATACGCTAATAATAATAAAATTGTAGAACAAATAGTACCCGATTTTAGCATTAAGATAATTGAAGGAGTATTAGATTTAACCCTAAATTCTAGAAATGCACCAGAATTGCATATTTCTAATGATTATAATAATATGCTTAAAGGTTACTCAGCATCCAAAGACAAATCTAAATCTCAAAAAGATGCTATCATGTTTATCAAACAAAAATTAGATGGAGCCAAATGGTTTATCGATGCTATCAAACAACGCCAACAAACCTTAATGCTTACTATGAATGCAATTATGCATAAGCAAGAAGCGTATTTTTTGACCGGCGATGAGCGTAAATTGAAACCTATGATCTTAAAAGATATTGCAGATAAAATCCAGATGGATATTTCTACAGTATCAAGAGTGGCAAACAGCAAATATGTCGACACCCCTTATGGTACTAAATTAATCAAAGAATTTTTCTCAGAATCTATGATGACAGATCAAGGTGAAGAGGTCTCTACTAGAGAAATTAAAAAGATATTACAAACGGTCATTAATGAAGAAAGCAAGAAAAAACCATTAACTGATGAAAAATTGGCTGGTATATTAAAAGATAAAGGTTATTTAATTGCCAGAAGAACAGTGGCAAAATATAGAGAACAACTCAATATTCCGGTTGCCAGGCTCCGTAAAGAAATTTAAATTTCTAAAAATGCAATTCCATAAACTTATTTCTTTTGTCTTTCATCCTATTATAATTCCGATAACAAGCTCATTATTATATTTCATTCTAATCCCTAATCACATACCAAAGGGGGTTTCGTATCGTGTTTTGGGCTTCATCTTTTTAATAACCTATATTATTCCTATAGTTTTATTGTTTGTATTAAGGAAAGTAAAACTTATTGAAGATTATCATTTGGTATCTATACAAGAGCGTAAATTTCCAATTGTGTTTTTTACTATTCTATCGTTCTTGTTAGGGAATCTATTATTAAAAACCGGTGTAGTAAATTTACTGGCATATTCATTTTTTGGGAGTTCTTTGGCCTTAGGAATTGTGTATTCGCTTTTTTATATAAACATCAAAACAAGTTTACACACTTTAGCAATTGCCGGACTCATAGGATTGATAATGGTAATTAGTATTACTTATGAATTCAATCTATTATTACTATTAATTTTCCTTTTTATTTTAATTGGTATTGTGGCTACTTCAAGATTGCAGTTAAAAGCACATACCCTACCCGAAGTTGTTATCGGTTTTTTTGTAGGAATTCTAACACAATTAACAATGTACTATTTCTATATAATTTGATTTTTTATAACACATAAAATATTAAACCTATTCTAAAATCTCTTATTTTAAGAGGTGTAACATCATCCAATAATGCATCTTTAAAAATATCATTTAAGCCGTAGTAAAAATTAAAATTCCATGTTCCATACCCTAAAGATAGGGTTAGACCATATTGTAATTTGTTAAATTCAGAAATATCCTTAACTTTTATTGTATTACCAGATTCTTTAAATCTAGCATTGGTAGCAAATGCATAACTAATTTTACCACCTGCATATATTCTATAAAATTTATATTTATCGATAGTAGATGTACGCCATCTCAGTTCTATGGGTAATTCAATAGCATGAAAAGAAAATCTATTATTTTTAAATGTTCCTTTAAAAGTTTCAAATAATGTTTGATTGTTAGATTCAGAAATTTTAATATTTTGAAAATAAGTATTACGCCCATATCCTAAACCTACACCAAAACCAAAATTACCTTTTTCATCAAACGGAAAATCTTTAATAAAACCCAAGGCTAAACTATTAGAAAATCCGTTACTCGACACCTCATCGGGTAAATTGGATAATGTAATATAAGAAAGGCCAACATAGATTTGATCTTCTAAATATTTTGAACTTACAATAGTATCTTTACTTTGAGAAAAAAGTATCGTATTAAAGAATAGTAAAAAAATTACAGGATATTTCATCTGTTAAAATGCTTATTTAACTGAATTTAAAGGTAAGTATAATTGTATATAAAAAATAAAAGACAATCTTTAAAGATTGCCTTTTATTAAAATTTTAAAATAGAATTATTATTTTACATTATCTAAGGCACTACCTTTTAATGTAGAATAATTTACTTTGAGTGCATTAATATCTCTTAATTCTTGTTTTATATCTGTAATGGTACCTACATTGGCTTTCATATCCGCCTTAATAGAAGTTGTCAATAACGGTATTTCAGCCTCAGAATGTTTTGCTCTTTCTGAATAAATAAAACTCCTAACATCTTTTACATCAGAGATTCTATCGTTCAACTGAATCTTATCACCTGCAGAGCCATCTTTAGATTTCCCTACATAAATATAACTCACCAAACTTTTCTTTTCTAATTTCTTAACCTGATCAGCTTTAGGTAGTTTTGGTTTTTGAATTTTCAAATCAGTTTCACGCATTACCGTTGTCACCATAAAAAAGAACAATAACATAAATACTATATCTGGTAAAGAAGCCGTATTTACAGCAGGCATTCCTTTTTTCTTCTTTTGAAATTTAGACATATCTTATATTATTTAGTGGGTTCTGCCTCAGATATAATTTGAGGGTAAATATTAGTTTGAATTTCTTTCTGCTCCGCAACCTTCAGTTTCTTAAAATCTTTACCAAACTTTTTGTTTGCATATCTATTTCTTAAATCTGTATAGGCTCCAACCAATTCATTCTGAACTGAAATGTACATCGCATAAGAAGTACCTCTATCACTTTGTAATGAAATAATGGCCTTTTTAGGATGATCTGATGACGCCGGATTTTTATCTCCTTCACACCAAGTACATGCTGTTAGCTTATCTTTTTGAAGATCTGCATTGGTTCCTCCTCCGTTATCAATAAACTTCATTGCAGCTTCACGCAAATCTTTAACTTGCATATAAGTATCTCCCTCAACCAAAATGTCATCATTTCTATTAACATTTACCTCAAATACGTTTTTTTCCTTCAATATAGGAGGTACAACATTAGGATCTTGTTTCTCAGGCAGTTTACGTGATATACCCGTATCGATATCCATAGTAGTTGTAACTAAAAAGAATATCAATAGCAAGAATGCAATATCAGCCATAGATCCTGCATTAATTTCAGGTGTTTCTCTTCTTGCCATAATAAATTATTTAATTAATGATTTAACAAAACCTTGACCAATCGCTACTAAGCCTAACACGCCAAGAACTCCTGTAAAGTTAATTAAAGCACTTATCCATTTAGATGTAGCCCCTGCTTCACCATTCTTTACAACATTACCAAAGCTATCAGTAACAGCAGCATCAGAAGCTACTGCGTAAGAAATAGCAAATAAAACAGCCAGTATGGCTACTCCAATTAAGGATTTCTTTAAAGCTTGTGGGTTTTTTACTAAATTAAGTAATGACAATACCAATGCAATAACAGCAGTTATTACTAATAAATACTTTGCAAAATAAACAAATGCATTTACTGAACTGTCTACAGCAGCACTATCATCTCCAGCCATGATAACTCGTATGAATAGAAATACTCCTATCAAACCAATTACAGCCGTTATAATAGTTAATATTTTAGATTTTTGATTATCCATAATAATATTATTTTTTATTTCTGATTAGTAAATCTACTAATGAAATTGAAGCATTTTCCATGCTGTTTACAATACTATCAATTTTAGAGATAATATAATTGTAAAAAATTTGAAGAATAATAGCTACAATAAGACCAAATACTGTTGTTAATAAGGCCACTTTAATACCAACTGCTACCACCCCTGGTGATATATCTCCTGCATTTGCTATGGCTTCAAAGGCTCCAATCATACCAATTACTGTACCCATAAAACCTAGCATAGGTGCTAGAGCAATAAATAATGATAACCATGAAACATTTTTTTCTAATAAGCCCATTTGTACGCCACCATAACTTACAACTGCTTTTTCTGCTTGTTCAACGCCCTCATCCATTCTGTCTAGACCTTGATAGAATATAGAAGCAACCGGGCCTTTTGTGTTTCTGGCAACTTCTTTTGCTGCTTCAACACCTCCAGAAGACAATGCATCTTCAATATTTGCTAACAACTTATCAGTATTTGTTGTTGCCATATTCAGATAAATTATTCTCTCAATAGCGATAGCCAATCCTAAAATTAGAGCTATTAATACGAAACTCATAAATATTGGAGTTCCATCAATAAAATATTGTTTTAAAACTTGATGAAATGTTCTTGTGTCTACTGTTTCAGTTACAGCTTGTTCAGCCTCTTGGACAACTGCTGTTGTAAACGCATAACTGTTTTGGATTGTCCCTAGAAATAATAATCCTGTGATTGCGAGGATAGTAAATAGTTTTTTCATTGTTTGATTCTTAATTATTAATTTAGTTAACGGGTTAAAGATATAAAATTTTTCATAATAAACAATATTTCTTGCGGAGAGAAAGGGATTCGAACCCCCGTTACAATTTCTCATAAACATGCTTTCCAAGCATGCGCCTTAAACCACTCGGCCACCTCTCCCCAAAACTAATTATTTTTAAAGTGAATGCCAAATAAAATAAAAAAATATTAATTGAAGAAATTTATTGGTATAAATTTAATTCATTTCACCTCTTAATGAAGTTTCAAATAATGCTTTTATTTCCTTAGCATCTATATTTTCACCTAGCAAATACATCAATTTGGCTATGGCTGATTCTGTAGTGATATCCTTACCATCAATTAATCCAATTGCTTTTAACTGCATACTTGTTTCATATTGACCAAAAACCACACCTCCTCCAACACATTGTGTAACATTAACAATATGAACACCTTTATCAATAGTGTTTTTTAACAATGTTGTAAACCATTTTTCATTAGGAGCATTTCCAGAACCATAAGTTTCTAATACTACCCCTCTTAAATCTGATATTTCTAAAATGCTTTGCACAACATGTTTGGTAATACTTGGAAATAACTTAAGTATTACTATTTTATCATTTAGTTTTTTTCTAAATAACGTTTTTCTATTTCTATCCGACTTTAATAAAATAGGGTAATTAAATTTTAAATGTACTCCACTTTCTGCAATGGGTTGATAATTGGGTGATGCAAATGCCTCAAATTGTTCTGCATTAATTTTTGTAGTTCGGTTGGCTCTATATAATTTATATTCAAAATACAAACCAACTTCAGTAATTATAGGTTCATCTTTATTATTTCTTGCAGCAGCAATTTGTATAGCAGTAATTAGATTTTCTTTGGCATCTGTACGCAAGTCTCCAATAGGTAATTGCGATCCTGTAAAAATAATCGGTTTGGTCAAATTTTCTATCATAAAACTTAATGCAGATGAAGTGTAAGACATAGTATCTGAACCTGTTAATACCACAAAACCATCTTTTTTATCATAATATGTCTCAATTATTTCTAAAATTTCTGTCCAATATTCAATATTCATGTTAGATGAATCTATAGGTGTTTCAAAGGATACTGACTCAACATTACAATGCAATTGCTTTAATTCTGGTATCTTTTCATATATGTGATTAAAATTAAATGATTTTAGAGCATTTGATTCGTAATCTTTAATCATACCAATGGTTCCGCCTGTATAGATTAAGAGTATTTCAGGTAAATTTGCCATAATGTCATTTTGTTATTTCTAAAATTATTTGATAAAGATCTTATAATCAGTATTTTATTAATTCTTAAGTGTTTTAACTAATTTTTAAACAAATTAAGAAAATTTTGGAATAATTTGTGCTATATATTTACAGAGATTATTTAATTTTAAAACAAAATTATAAAAAGATAAAAATTATGATAGGATTTTATATTATTATTGGAGCCATATCTCTGGTAAGTTGGTTGGTCAGCAACAAACTGAAGCAAAAATTTAAATTTTATTCTAACGTGCATCTTCGCAATGGTATGAGTGGTGCTGAAATTGCTACCAAGATGTTGGCAGATCATGGTATTAGCGATGTGGAAGTTATTTCTACACCCGGTATGTTAACTGACCATTATAATCCAGCAAAGAAAACTGTTAATTTAAGTGAAGGCGTTTATAATCAACGAAATGCAGCCTCAGCGGCAGTAGCAGCACATGAAGTAGGGCATGCAGTTCAACATGCTAAAGCATATGAATGGTTACAGTTGCGTTCTAAATTAGTTCCAGCTGTAAGTATTACTTCTAAATTTTCTCAATGGTTGGTCATTGGTGGTATTATACTAGGTGCCGCTTCAGGAAATACAGGTATTGGATTTATAATTGCTATAGTTGGTCTTGTATTTATGGCTGTAGGTACTATCTTTAGTTTTATTACTTTACCTGTTGAATACGATGCCAGCAATAGAGCCTTAGCGTGGTTAAAAAATAAAAACATGGTAAGTCAAGAAGAATTTAAAGGTTCTGAGGATGCGTTAAAATGGGCTGCAAGAACTTATTTAGTGGCTGCCATTGGTTCTTTAGCAATGTTGCTGTATTGGGGTCTGCAAATTTTGGGTGGTAGAGATTAAGGTGTTAGGTGTTAGGTGTTAGGTGAAATAAACATTATAGAAATAAAAATCTAGTAAAAAAAATGACTTTTTGGTAGCCAAATACACCTATTTTTTAACTGCATAATGAATATTGTTACTACAAGCTAAATTTTTATCTGTCTATCTATTTGTTGATCTAAAGATATAAATGTTTCTGTTCTTGAAACTCCTTTTATACCTTGTATTTGTTTATTCAACACCTGCATTAAATGTTCATTATCTCTACATAAAATTTTTACAAAAATTGCATAATTACCTGTAGTGTAATGACTTTCTATAACCTCATCAATATCCTTTAATCTTTTAAGAGCTTCCTTGTATGTACTTGCAGCATCTAAAAAAATACCAACAAAGGCAAGTGTTTTGTAACCTAATATTCTTGGATTAATAATAAACTTAGAACCTGCTAATAGACCTGATTTTTCTAGTTTTCTTAATCTTTGATGGATAGCAGCACCAGAAATACCAACTTCTCTAGCAATACTGAGTATCGGAACTCTAGCATCTTTCATTAAATTTTTGAGGATAATTTTATCAATGCCGTCAATATGTAATTCTTTTTCTTTCATTTACACTACAATTGTAAATAATACCAAATAAACAAATCTTAAACTATCAAAAGTTCTGAAAATAAAAAAATCATTCATCCTCCATCACAAAATCTTCCATAAATTTTGTCGTATAATTTCCTGCTAAGTAATCAGGATGATCCATTAATTGTCTATGAAAAGGAATGGTAGTTTTAATCCCTTCAATGACAAATTCATCCAATGCTCTTTTCATTTTATTGATCGCCTCTTCTCTGGTTTGAGCGGTAGTAATCAACTTAGCAATCATGGAATCATAGTACGGTGGTATAATATAATCAGCATAAACATGTGTGTCTAATCTAACACCATGACCACCGGGAGAATGTAATGTTGTAATTCTTCCTGGTGAAGGTCTAAAGTTATTATAAGGATCTTCAGCGTTTATTCTACACTCTATAGAATGTAATTTAGGTGTATAATTCTTACCAGAAATAGGAACCCCCGCAGCCACTAAGATTTGTTCTTGAATCAAATCAAAATCAATTACTTGTTCTGTAATAGGGTGTTCAACTTGAATTCTAGTATTCATTTCCATAAAATAAAAATTTCTATGCTTATCGACTAAAAATTCTATAGTACCTGCCCCTTCATATTGAATATACTCGGCAGCTTTCACAGCAGCTTCGCCCATCTTTTTACGTAATGGATTTGTCATAAAAGGTGAAGGTGTTTCTTCCGTTAATTTTTGATGGCGTCTTTGAATTGAACAATCTCTTTCAGATAAGTGGCAAGCTTTACCATAAGCATCTCCTACAATTTGGATTTCAATATGACGTGGTTCTTCAATTAATTTTTCCATATACATGGCGTCATTGGAAAATGAAGCTAAAGCTTCTTGTCTAGCGTCATTCCATGCTTTTTTCAATTCTTCTTTCTTCCAAACCGCACGCATACCCTTACCTCCACCACCGGCTGTAGCTTTTAACATTACCGGATAACCAGTTTCATTTGCTATTTTTTCGCAAGACTCAAAATTTTCTATTATACCATCACTTCCCGGAACACAGGGCACGCCTGCCTCTTTCATAGTAGCTTTGGCCGATGCTTTATCTCCCATTCTATCAATCATTTCTGGAGATGCTCCAATAAACTTTATACCATGCTCAACACAAATTTTTGAAAATTTTGAATTTTCAGATAGAAATCCGTATCCCGGATGAATAGCATCTGCATTTGTAATTTCAGCTGCCGCCATGATATTAGAAACTTTAAGATAGGATTCACTACTAGGAGGAGGACCAATACATACGGCTTCATCAGCAAAACGAACATGTAAACTTTCGGCATCAGCAGTAGAATATACGGCTACTGTTTTAATACCCATTTCCTTACAAGTTCTTATAATACGCAATGCTATTTCGCCTCTGTTGGCAATAAGAATTTTTTTAAACATAATTCCCTTATTTTTAAATGAATGAAATTATGAAGGATCAACCAAAAATAATGGTTGATCAAATTCCACCGGAGTAGCATCATCTACTAAAATTTTAACAACTTTACCTGAAACTTCAGATTCAATTTCATTAAAAAGTTTCATTGCTTCTATAATACAGACCGTATCACCTACATTTATTGAACTTCCTACTTCAACAAATAAAGGTTTATCTGGAGAAGGTCTTCTATAAAATGTACCTATAATAGGTGATTTTACTACAATATAATTTGAATCTTCGCTATCAGCAGGCGGTTCTTGTGCAGCAACGGGTACTTCTGGAACTGCTTGTGGTGCTGAAACAGGTATAATGGGAGCCTGTTGAACTATGGTAGTCTCCGTTTTTTCTGTGCCAGTTTTAATTGTAATTTTAATATCTTCCATTTCCAATTTAACTTCGTTGGCACCAGATTTGGCCACAAATTTAATTAGGTTTTGAATGTCTTTTAAATCCATTTTATTTAGATTTTGTTAGTTAGTTTGGTTGTATGCCCATTTAAAGTAGATAGCTCCCCAAGTGAAACCACCACCAAATGCGGCAAAAATTATAGTATCTCCTTTACGGAGTTGGTTTTCATAATCTTCTAATAATAAAGGTAAAGTTGCTGATGTAGTATTGCCATATTTATGAATATTCATCATCACTTTACTCATATCTAATTCTATTCTTTTGGCAGTTGCCTCTACAATCCTCTTATTAGCCTGATGAGCAGCTAACCAAGATACATCAGCCTTGGTTAAATTATTTCTTTCTAAAATCTTTTCTGTTACATCTGCCATTTTAGAAACTGCAAACTTAAATACTGTTCTTCCATCTTGACGGGCATAGTGTAATCTATTTTTAACTGTATCTTCTGAGGCCGGTAAAATTGAACCCCCCGCAGCAACTTTTAAAAACTCTCTACCATTACCATCGCTTCTTAAATATTCATCTTGTAAACCTAAGCCTTCTGTATTGGGCTCAAATAATACTGCTCCGGCACCATCACCAAAGATAATACATGTAGCTCTATCTGTATAATCAATCATTGAAGAATTCATATCTGCCCCAATCAATAATACTTTTTTATATTTACCAGACTCTATATATCTAGCAACCACAGACATACCATATAAAAAACTTGAGCAAGCTGATTCTAAATCAAAAGAAAATGCTTCTGTAGCACCAATTTTAGTGGCAACAAAAGCGGAAGTAGATGCGGCTTGCATATCTGGTGTAGCAGTGGCTACTATAACCAATTCTATTTCTTTGGGATCTAATTTTGTCTTGTGGATCAAATCTTCAGCGGCTTTGATAGCCAAAAATGAAGTTCCTCTTCCTGTTTCCTTTAATATTCTGCGTTCTTTTATTCCTGTACGTGAAGTTATCCATTCATCATTTGTTTCAACCATTGATTCTAACATTTCATTGGTTAATATGAACTCAGGAACATATTTTCCAACAGCTGTAATGGCTGCAGTGATTTTGGTCATATACTATCTTTTAACGACATTTTATTTAACAAAATAGTTTTCAAAGTAATGAAATTTATTTCGTTTTTTTATCAAAAAAATGGTGTTTTTCGTCAATTTTAACTAAAAAACATAAAAAAACCCTCAAAAATGAGGGTTTTTAAGAAATTTTAATGATTTCTCTATGCTGCGTTTTCTTCACTATCAATTACGATTTGACCTCTATAATAAAGTTTACCTTCATGCCAATGTGCTCTATGGTATAAATGTGCTTCTCCTGTAGTTGGGTCTTTTGCTATTTGAGGTACACTTGCTTTATAATGAGTTCTTCTTTTGTCTCTTCTCTGCTTAGAAATCTTTCTTTTTGGATGTGCCATTTTATGTGTTTTTATCAGTTAATAGTCCTTTTAATTTATCCCATCTGGGGTCAGAACCTTTATTATTAATTGTTAATTTTGGTTCTAATTCTTTTAATTTATCTAGTATATCCGATTTTAATGTACCATCTATAACGCCGGGATGTATTCTTTTAGCCGGTAAAGCAAGTACTATCATTTCATATATAAAACTAGAAACATCAATTTCATAAGCCTCATGTGGCAAAATCAATATATCTATATTTTCATCATTATAAGTTTCACCAAAATTAACAATTAATTCTAAATTAGATTTAATAGGTTGCCGGTATAACTCATTAGTTACATCGCATGATACTTGAACGTTTCCTTCAGCCTCAAAACTCAGTTCAAATATTGTGCTTTTTTTATTGAAATTTAAACGTACTAAAACATTGGCATCAAAAATATCATCATATTGATAAAGATCAAAAAACTCTTTATTGATTAAAAATTCAAATTTATGAATACCCGCTTTAAGTCCTTTAAAGGGAACAACAAACATTTTCTTTTTCATTATCCATCAAATTTGAGCGTGCAAAGATAATAAAATTATTATTATTTTAATAAAATTATTTTCTTATCGTTAATTTATTTTGTACAAGCTCCTGATATTCTTTTCTAAATTTAAAAATATCTATGGCCGTATATAAAGCCTCTTTAAAAGAATTGTGATTAGCGATTCCTTTACCAGCTATTTCATAAGCGGTACCATGATCAGGAGATGTCCTAATTTTATCAAGCCCTGCAGTAAAATTAACGCCATTACCAAATGAAAGCGTTTTAAAAGGTGCCAAACCTTGATCGTGATACATGGCCAAAATACCGTCATAATTCTTATACGATCCCGATCCAAAAAAACTATCTGCTGAAAATGGTCCATAAACTAATTTTCCATCGGCTTGTATTTTTTCTAGTGTCGGTTTAATGATGTCATTATCTTCATTTCCAATAACACCATTATCACCACAATGCGGATTCAATCCAAGCACTGCAATTTTAGGCTTGCCTATATTGAAATCTTGTATTAACGATTGATACATAATATCAACTTTTTTTTCTATCAACCCAGGGGTAATTGTTTCTGCAATTTTTTGAATAGGAATATGCCCGGTTATTAATCCTATTTTTATTTCGTCTGTCATTAATATCATCAAACTTTCTCCTTCTAAGTTGGCTTCTAGATATTCTGTATGTCCACTAAAATTAAAATCATCTGATTGAATATTATGTTTATTAATAGGGGCTGTTACCAATACATCAATTTCATCATTTTGAAGAGATTTCACTGCAGCTTGTAAAGATAAAAATGAAAATTTACCTCCATCTTTGGTCTCTTTACCAAAATCTACCCTTGGGTTATCTCTCCAAACGTTTACCAAGTTTACTTTATTTTGGATTGCTTTGGTAGCATTTTCTATACCATGTGTTTGTGTATGAATATTCAATTGTTTTTTATGTGTAGAAATTGTTTTATTTGCGGCAAAAATAATTGGAGTACAAAATTCTAACATCCTAGCATCTTCAAAAGTCTTTAATATAATTTCTATACCAATACCGTTTATATCTCCAACAGATATTCCAACTTTTATGCTTTTATTTTTATCCATACAGCAAATTAATTCGTATTTTTGAGCATACAAAAGTAATCATTAAAATTGACTTATATGTTTACAGGAATTATAGAAAATATAGGTGACATAATAGCCTTAAAAAAAGATAAAAGCAATCTACATATTACTATAAGAAGCCATATAGTACCTGAATTAAAGGTTGACCAAAGTATTGCTCATAATGGGGTTTGTTTAACCGTAGTAGCATTAGATAAAAAAAGTAACACCTATACCGTTACAGCTATTGACGAAACTTTAACAAAAACTAATTTTAGATCAATACAGGTTGGGGATAATGTTAATTTAGAAAGAGCTATGAAATTAGGCGACCGTCTTGACGGTCATATTGTACAAGGGCATGTAGATCAAACTGGAAAATGTATCGCTATCCAAAATGAAAACGGTAGCTGGCTCTTTACTTTTGAATATGATAGTTCAAAAGATAATATTACCATTGAAAAAGGCTCTATAACTATAAATGGAGTAAGCTTAACTGTTGTTAACTCTCAAAAAAATCAATTTAGTGTTGCTATTATTCCTTATACGTATGAGCATACAAATTTTGGAACATTAAAATTAAAAGAAATTGTAAATTTAGAATTTGATGTTATTGGGAAGTACGTTGCAAGAATTGCAACATTCAAGTAATTATTCTTTCTCTCTTAACTTTTTAACACCGTACCCAATACCCAAGACTAACAAGATACCTAAACCTCCATCAATTGGATTGTCAGGTGGGGTATGTTCTCCAGGAACAGGAGGTGCATCTGGTGCTCCTCCACCATCCTTAGCCATTACGCTACTTGAAATCAATACAAGTATAGTAAATAATAAAAAGTACTTTTTAAACATAAACTTCCCCTTTTTTCTAAAGTCACTAACGTAAAAAACGTTAATTAATTGCAAATATATAAATTCTTTTTCAGGATAAAGCTATATACTTCATTTTTTAAGGTTAATAAATTATTATGTTATCACCCTATGACACTCGTGTTTCAATTTGTGAACCCAGAAGTACTCCCTTCGCTATCGCTCTAGATAAACTTCTCACCTATCGACATTCCTGCTTCAATTTGTGAACCCAGAAGGACTCCCCTCGACTACGCTCGGGATAAACTTCTCGCCCTTGATATTTACATCTCATTTAGTGGACCCAGAAGGGCTCGAACCTTCGACCCCCTGATTATGAGTCAGGTGCTCTAACCAACTGAGCTATGGGTCCTAAATATTTTGGAGTGCAATATTACCAATTATTTACTTATTGAACAATCTTTTGATAGAAATACCTACCTTTTTTTAAATTTTTCTTTCCATTAACTCTTTTGCGAAATTTTCTAGTACTTTTTTCCTACTTTCAATAATTGAAAGGTTATTAATTTGTTGTATTGCTTTTACAGTATATTTCTGTATTTCAATTTCTATCAATTCAGGTATTTTATAGCTGTTAAATAACTTAATTACGGTATTAATTTTAACATCCGAATCTTCCTTAGTACTATATAATTTCAATAATAACACTTTGTCATGTTTCTTTGCCAATTCTAGAGCTTTTAAAAACAAAAAGGTTTTTTTATTTTTTATAATATCCCCTGCCTTCTGTTTTCCAAAATCACCATCTCCATAAACGTCTAAATAATCGTCTTGTAATTGAAAAGCAATTCCTAAATTTAATCCGTATGCATAGATATGATCTGAATCTTTTTGAGAAGCAGATGCAATAATTGCACCGAATTTTAATGATGCAGCTACCAATACCGCCGTTTTTAACCTTATCATTTTAATATATTGGTCTACATTTACCTCAAATGTAGTTTCAAAATCAAAATCGTATTGTTGCCCTTCACAAACTTCTAATGCCGTTTTAGTAAATAAAGTGTTTAAGCTTTTATATTGCTCTCCATCATAAGACTCTAATAATTGCTTAGCCCAAACCAACAAGGCATCACCAGATAAAATTCCAGTATTGACAGTCCATTTTTCATGCACAGTAGCTCTTCCTCTTCTTAAGGGGGCGGCATCCATAATATCATCATGAATTAAAGAGAAATTATGAAACATCTCTATAGCCAAAGCCGCATCTAAGGCTTTGGTTACATTAGCACCGAATAAATTACAACTCATTAAAGCCAAAATAGGACGCAGCCTTTTACCCTTTAAATTCAATATATATAATATGGGCTCATATAAATTTTTCGGTTCTTTTACCTGAATTTTTTCCGATAAATGATTTAAAAATACCTGTTTATAATCTTCTAGTCTCAAATTTTATTTTTTTGTAAAAATAAGTGAATAAAATGTAATCGAAAACAGTAATGTTAAATTTCTGCAAAACTTTGGAAACTTTTTTTGTTTTTAAAGTTTCCCGTTGTACATTTGTCGCCTCGTATGAAAGAAAAAATTATTATAAAAGCCAATGACTTATTCTTAAACTTAGGGTTTAAAAGTTTAACTATGGATGATATTGCCAATGAAATGGGCATATCAAAAAAAACAATTTATAAATATTTTAAAAATAAAGAAATACTAGTTGATAAATGTGTTACCTATATACATGAAAAAATATCTCTAACCATATGTGAAATAACAAATCAAGGTTACAATGCAATAGAAGAAAATTTTGTGATAAAAAACATGTTTAAAGATATATTTGAGAAATCGAATACTTCACCTATGTATCAACTACAAAAGTATTATCCCAATATTTTTAAAAAACTTATGGCTAATGAATTTAAAATATTTGAAGAATGTGTTGGAACAAAT
>DEIV01000140.1:14434-46939 GCA_002352665.1 Flavobacteriaceae bacterium UBA2765 | reverse complement strand
AAAACAGCTTAACTTTTTTATATGGTGCCTTTTTGTGACCGGGCTGGGGCTCGAACCCAGAACCCTCTCCTTAAAAGGGAGATGCTCTACCAACTGAGCTACCAGGTCATTCATTTTGAGGTTGCAAATATAATATCTAATATTTATTCCACAAGGTATTTTATAAAAAAATTTCTACGATATTTGTTCCACAAATTAATATGCTAAAAATCAATTTTTTATGAAGATTATATTGTTGGGATATATGGCAAGTGGTAAGTCAACTATAGGTAAAAAAATGGCAAAAGAGCTGCAAATGACATTTATTGACTTAGATGATTATATAGTTAAACAGGAAAATTTAAGTATTATTGAAATCTTTAAATCCAAAGGTGAAATATATTTTAGGAAAAAAGAAACAATATACCTTGAAGAATTAATGAATAATAATGAAAAATTCATTTTAGCTCTAGGTGGTGGGACACCTTGTTATGGTAATAATATGGAAATCATAAATAAAATTGGAATTTCATTTTACTTAAAGTATTCATTACAAAATATATATGATAGGTTATCTAGAGTTAAAAATAAAATAACCAGACCATTAATTTCCAACATATCCACGGATAAATTAAAAGAATTTATTGCCAAACATCTATTTGAAAGATCCCCTTTTTATGAAAAAGCCAAACACATTATAATTAGTGATAATAAAACAAAAAAAGAAATTGCAAAAGAGATTCTTGGCCTGATAAATTAGAGTCTTATCAATTCAAATAAGCTATTATTTTTTTACCTTCAATTTCAACTGTAATATGCTCTTGTAGAGAGGTTGAAAGAGAAAGCCCCTTAAAATCGGCCTTAATTGGATATTTTTTATGATTTCTATTCACCAATACCGCCGTTTGAAATTGTTTTAAAGAAACATTTAAAAAGTGTTTAACCGCGTACATTAAGGTACTACCTGAGCTAAGTACATCATCCACCAAAACCAATGATTTGTTTTTATAATCTTTTTCTAATACAGAAGTTTCAATAGTTTTTAAAGGGTTTTTCTTATCCATTTTAACCTCGCAAACAATCACCTTAATTGGAGAGATTTCTTCTAAAATTGATTTTAATTTTTTCGCCAATAAAAACCCATTTGTTGTGATACCCGCAATTACAATTTCTTTTTGATTGGCATTGTTTTCATAAATTTGAAAGGCAATTCTTTTCAGTTTATGTTGAATTTCTGTATTGGTAAGAATTATTGAGCGTTCCATTGATGTATTCTCTAGGTGTTTTATTTGGTATTGATCCAATATTTAAACTTCCAACTTCTTGCTTCAAGTCAAATTAGAATAATGTTAAACATGAATTGATGATTAAAGTTATTTTATAACTTTTCAAAGATAATAAATTGTTCCATGCCACTCCGTTCTTTAATAGAGTTATATGATTTTTCCATAACCTTTATCGCAAAAAGTCCAGAAAAAGTATCTAAATATTCTTGTTTAGAACCACCAAAGGGTGGCCCTTGATCAGTAAGTGGAAAATCGAATAACAATCCTACTAATTTACCATTATCTGCCAATAATTCATGCATTTTTTTGGCATATTCCTTTCTCAATTGTGGGTCTAAGGCACAAAAGAAGGTTTGTTCTATTATGATGTCATAATTGCCTTGATGTTTAAAAAAATCAGCATTAATCAGATTTTTCTCAGGAAAATTAGGGAGCCTTTTATGTAAATTTTTCAAAGGCTGCTTCACAATATCTAATAAATGAACATTGTTAAACCCCATTCTGCACAAAAACTCAGCTTCATAGCCATTACCACCTCCGGGAATTAATATTGATATATTCTTATCCGCTGAAGTCAATTGCTCAAAATAGATTTGAAGTGGTGTAGAGGCATAGCCAATATCCCAACCGGTTTTATTTTTATTATATTTCTGTTTCCAGAACTTTTTATCAAATCTATTCATCTGTATACTCTTCTAAATCTCTTCTATCTTTTTTAGTCGGCCTACCAGTACCTTTTTTACGATAGTAGTCTTTTGAGTATTTAAGCAATTCGGCATTTTCAAAAGCCTCTTTAGGGGTAATATCTTTTCGGTATAGATCTACCAGTTTAGCACCAACACGACTTGGAGGCAAATTAATTACCTCCAATTCATAATTGATTTGATTTTTTCTAATTAGAATTTTTTCACCAATAAACACTTCTTTTGAAGGCTTAGCATTTACAGCATTGATCTTAACATGACCTTTTTTACAGGCCTCAGTAGCTATACTCCTTGTTTTGTAATAGCGTATTGACCAAAGATATTTATCTATTCTCACGTTGCAAATATAAGATAGTTAGAAGTATAAAAAAAAGAGTCAATTAACTGACTCTTTTTGATTTAAAATAGATTAACAGGCTAATTATTGTTAACACTAATTTTTCTGCTTCCATTTATAGAATTTAATATATACATTCCATTAGGTAAGTTTTTAACTGAACTAATTTCATCACCCTTATCATTAACCTCCACTTTTTTTATTAATTTACCATGAAAATTATATATATAAAGACTATACGGTTTATGAGAAAAGCTGTTTAAACCATTTAAATCAATAGGCTTACCAAATACATTTTGCTTTAATGTTATAGGAATACTAAAAGTATTATTAGTTTCATCTGATTCATCAACATTTTTATCACCATCAATTATCATAAGAATATAATAATTACCTGAGGATACAGAAGGAAAGTCATTACCAAAAAGGGTTTTAGAAAGAACTTTATATGAATTCGGATTAATTTCTGGTGTAGAAACAGAACCTATCTTAGTATCGTTATTCGATTCATATTTGCTATTTGCAGAGAAATAAAAATTCACTTTTGAATTGGGTGACTTAGCAGTACCTTTATTATCTATAATCATTTGTTGAAAATTTATACTACCTGCTTGTTTATAGACTAAATGTCTTTTTGACCCTAAATTACTTAATTGGGAAGGACAACTTGAGCAATCACTATAAATAATTATATTAGATTTATCAGCAGTTAAATCTGGTTTACTAGTAGAATCACATACATCACCTATGCCATCACCATCACTATCTGCTTGGTCAGGGTTATAATTATCTGGGCAATTATCTGATGAATTCGTTATACCATCATTATCTCGATCTGTATCAACATTAGGAATGCATGGGGGTAAATATTGTCTTGTATATGAACTTGGTGTTATATTAATAAAAGTAGCGAGTTCAGCTCCGTACGAAACACATGCATTGACCTTATAACGAAATACTTGAGCTCTTAATTCTTCAATATTTCCAGTATAATTTGATAAGTCAAAATTTTCATAATTATAATAATAGATTTTAGTTCCGTTTAACCCATCACGTTCAAATTCATAGTCGTTAGAATCAATGTAAAAACTAGCTACAACATTATCATCGACATCAAAAACTCTAATTACATAAGACAATTTACTCGAAGGGTAACTACCATAATGTGTAGTTGTAGAAAAAGAAAAATCATACTCAGAGCAGTCGGGTTTTCGTGAATGGATGTATAAACTCATCGATGGTATTGGATTTGAAGTAGACGTATATACATTACCACAATACAAATCATCCATTGGTATTTGGGAAAAAGAGTTATTGGTTAAAATAAATGTTAATATAATCAACAAAAAAGTAATTTTTTTCATAATAAATATTGTTTAACGATTAATAATATTCAAAAATAGATTAAATTAATTATTGAAACAATAGTGAAATTGGGTGTTTTTAAATATACCCAGATACCACTAGTTTTGTGAAAATTTAAAATTATATCATAAAAAAATCATCTAAGCAAAAGCTTAGATGATTTATAATAGATTTTTTTCATTTATTTTAAAAACGACCCTTCTTCTGGCAAAATATACATTTCATCTTCAAATTTTCTATTTTTCAGTTTATCTAGTTTCCCTGTTTTTAATAAAGATTTAGTTTGCGTAGGTTTATTAGCTCCACCAGATATTTCATTTAAAGCTGTTCTAAGCATTACTTCGTTGGGGTCTCCAAACTCCAAAATATTAAAAGTGTACTGTGCTTCATCAATTGGAACATTTGCAGGAAAACCATCACCGTAATCATTCTGTTTTAAACTGTTATAAATTTGAAAAGTTATTGGTTGAAGACCTACGGTATGACTTTTCTTTCTACCATTTATATTAGTGTAAATTTCACTATCACCGCTTTTGGGTGCATCTACCAAAGTAATTGAACCTTCATTTTTACCTAAGGTGGTTGTACCTATGGTAACAACCTCCATAAAAGGGCGAAGTCCATTAATAATCATTTCACTTGCAGAGGCCGTTTGTACAGATGTAATAATATATAATCTCTTCAAATTCATTAAACGGTTAATTGGTATAAAGTTATTTTCAAAATCTCCAGTCTCTTTATTAAATAAGGCGGCATCATCATAAAAAGGATAATTACTTCCATTTTCTTCATTTCTTTTGTTGTTAAAGGTAAGACTAGCAAAAAGTGAGCCATCTGCTTTACTACCTTCAATCATACTAGAAAGGTAGGCTGATGTTAATACGGAACCACCGCCATTATATCTTAAATCCAAGATCAACTCATCTATATTTTCATTTTTAAATGTACCAAATACATCATTTAGTTCACTGTGGTATGTGCTATTGAAAGCGTTATAAACCAAATATCCTATTTTCTTTCCCTTCTCTTGAATTATTGAAGTATGGTGTACTGGATTTTCAGAAATTTGAACAGCCGTAAGATCAAACTCTCCTTTATCAACAACGTTTCCATTTTCTAATCTTTCAATACCAATAGTGATCTTAAGATTATTATAAATTTTACCTAACAATGAAACATTGCTTTCACTAAGTTTTTCCCCATTAACCTTATATATAAGATCACCTCTTTTTATTCCTGCTAAATCTGCTGGCGAGCCTTTCGCTACAAAAGAAATATAAATGACTATACCAGACCTATTACTATCAGAATTGACATAATATCTTGGCAAATTGATCCCATAAGAAACCGAGATTCCTTTAAAATCATTAAGTTGCTCATCCACATCTTTAATATACCATGAAAAATCATCTAAATTTTTATTTTTCAAACTTTCAAACAATTGTTCAGAATCTGTAAATGTATTTAAGTAATTATAGTAAGTATCTATATCATCTAGTTTATTATCATTCAAACTGGCAACATCTGATTGCCAAAAGTACCAATGATTCATAGCTCTCCAAACAAAATCATTGATTTCATTTTTCAATTCAACAGTAGTTTCTGGTGCAGTATCATCATTAGTTGTACAGCTAACAAACAATAAGGTAAGGAAAGTAACAGTAGCTAAGGCAATTTTTTTCATATGGTATTTTTTTAAATTTTGTCGCAATGTAGCAAAAATAATTACAAAAATATGCACTCATGTTACAAAAGTAATACTTGATCGTCTTAAGTTTGTAGTGCATTAATAAGTAGCAATAATCAAACCAAAATGAATCAAGCTGAATTTGTAAATACAGTTTTACCATTAAAAGACAAAGTTTTTAGATTGGCTAAGAGATTATTGATTTCTATAGATGAGGCTGAAGATGCTACTCAGGATCTATTCTTAAAGTTATGGAAGAATAAAAACAAATTGAGCGAATATAGAAGTGTTGAAGCATTTGCCATGACCATGACAAAAAATTATTGTTTAGATCAATTAAAGGCAAAACGATCAAACAATTTAAGTTTGGTACACAGTAATTATAAAGACAATAATCTATCCTTAGAACGGAGTATTGAACTTAAGGATTGTGTAAGTAGGGTACATCAATTGATGACAGATTTACCTGAAAAACAAAAAATAATAATGCAGTTAAGAGATATTGAAAATTTTGAATTTGAAGAAATTGGCAAGATTCTTGACTTACAACCTACAGCAGTGCGTGTGGCACTGTCTAGAGCGAGAAAAACAATTAGAGAACAATTGATAAAACAACAAAACTATGGAATTAGCTAACATAGAAAAACTCATTGAAAAATATGAAAATGCTGAAACTTCATTACAAGAAGAACAGGAACTAAAAGACTATTTTCAACAGACTGATGTACCGGGTCACTTGTTAGAATATCAAGCTATGTTTAATTATTTTGATGAGAGCAATGCAGAACGTTTTACTAAAAGCATTCCTTTAAAAACTAAAAAAACATATTGGAAATGGTTGTCAGTAGCAGCTGCAATAGCTATCATGTTTAGTATTTACACATATAATGCTAATACTATTAATGATTTAGAAAAAAAAGAAGCTGAATTTGCCTATCAAGAAACTCAGAAAGCACTCCAAATGGTCTCTAAAAATCTAAATAAAGGGAGCTCCGTTGCAATTGCCGGATTAAGAGAATTTGAAAAAACACAAAACAAAATTTTTATAACAAATAAATAAGAAAATTATGAATACTATCAATAAAAATAGAAAGATGAAAACAAAAAATTTAATTATGGCATTGGTCATAGCTATAGCCCCATTATTCACCTTTGCACAATCAACATTTGATAAGTTTGCAGATATGGATGATGTATCAGTAGTAACTGTAAACAAAAAAATGTTTTCCTTAATGGGAAAAGTTTCCGGTGAAACTGATGAAGCTAAAGAATATATTAGTCTTGTAAATAGTCTAGATAATTTAAGAGTATTGGCTACAGAAAATGCCAGTATTGCTGCCGATATGAAAGCTAAAGTAGCAAGTTATTTAAAGTCAGCTAATTTGTCTGAGCTAATGAGTGTTAAAGATAAAGAAGGTAATGTAAAGATTTACATCAGAGAAGGTAAAGATGAAGACCATGTAAAAGAACTCTTTATGTTTATTGACGGTATAAGTACACATATGAAAGATGAAGAACGTAAGCCCGAAGCCGTAATCGTTTCTATAACTGGAGATATTGACTTAAATAAGATCTCAGAATTGACAAAAGAAATGAATATTCCAGGAGGTGATCATTTAAAAAAAGCAAATAAAAACTAATTTGTCATGAATAAAACAATCAAAATATTAGGCCTTATTATTTTTGCCGGTCTATTTGCGTCTTGTGCCAGCAGTCCGTCGTTACAGAAATATTATATAGACAATGCAGACAATAAGAATTTTATTTCTTTAGATATTCCGGCAAGCGTAATAGATCTGAAAGAATATGTTTCTCAAGAAGATAGAGATGCTTTATCAACATTGAAAAAGTTAAATATTCTGGCTTTTGTTAAGGATGATGCTAATACAGCTGAATATAAAATTGAAGAACAAAAGGTTAAAGCCATTATTAAAGACACTAAATATCAAGAATTAATAAGTGTAAAAGATAAAGGTGTAAACATAGTTTTAAAATATGAAGGCAATGAAAGTGATGCTACTGTTGACGAATTTATAATTTATGCTGCTGATAAAGCACAAGGTTTTGCATTGGTTAGGGTTTTAGGAGATAAAATGGAGCCTGGTAAAATGGCAAAGCTAATGGGGAAAATCAAAAATGTTGATTCAAAGGAATTTAAAAAATTAGAAGGCTTATTTAAAAATATAAAATCTTAATTTTTTTACTTTTTAAATATCTAGGATTGATGATGCGTTAAGGCTCATAAATTTACTTAGTACGTCATTCTAAACTTGTTTCAGAATTTTATAAGGTAGATCCTGTTTACATAATGTAAACAGGATTTTTTATTTTAACTTTTCATTAATAACAAAAATATTATATTTGTGCTTTAATTTAAATTTAATACATGAAAAAAATTACACTTTTTATCTTAATTGCCTTGTTTTCTGTATTTTTTGCTTTTTCTCAAGAAGCAGATTCTACTAAAGTTGAAAATATTTATAGAGCAGAAAGAGAAAAAATAAATGATATAGTACATACAAAACTCAATGTGAAATTTGATTTTGCAAAACGTCAATTGATAGGTGAGGAGTGGATCACTCTAAAACCTCATTTTTATAATACTCAATCGGTTACTTTAGATGCTAAGGCGATGTTAATTGATAAGGTGATTAAAGATGGGAAAGCTTTAAAATATGATTATGATGGACAGCAATTGGTAGTTCAATTAGATAATATTTACGTAAAAGATGAAGAATATACCTTACATATTTCTTATACAGCAAGGCCTGAAGAAGTAACTCAAGAAGGAAGCACTGCCATTAGTAGTGCAAAAGGATTGTATTTTATTGATCCTGACGAATCTGACCCCAATAAACCTACGCAAATTTGGACTCAAGGAGAAACTGAATCTAGCAGTTGTTGGTTTCCTACTATTGATAGCCCAAATCAGAAGACCACACAAGAAATTTATATAACAGTCCCCAATAAATTTATCACCCTTTCTAATGGTATCTTAGAAAGCCAGTCAGAAAACGACAATGGTACTAGAACTGATTATTGGAAATTAGATCAAAAGCATGCTCCTTATTTGTTTTTTATGGGTGTAGGTGAATTTAGTGTTGTAAAAGATACCTGGAATGATATTCCTGTTGATTATTATGTGGAAAAGGATTATGAACCCTATGCTAAAGAGATATTCGGATTAACGCCGGAAATGATTGGATTCTTTTCAAAGTTAACGGGTGTGGAATATCCTTGGCCAAAATACGCTCAGATTGTATGTAGAGACTATGTAAGTGGAGCCATGGAAAACACAACGGCGGTGATACATGCAGAAAATGCCCAACAATCAAGCGGACAGCTTATTGATGAAAATGGATGGGAAGATACTATTGCCCACGAGCTTTTTCACCATTGGTTTGGAGATCTAGTGACTACTGAAAGCTGGAGTAATATCACCGTAAATGAATCTTTTGCTAATTATAGTGAATATTTATGGAGAGAATATAAATATGGTAAAGATCATGCAGATGAGCATAGATACCAAGATATTCAAGGGTATTTTAATGGGAGAAATGAAGTCAAACATTTGGTTCGCTTTAACTATAAGAGTCGTGAGGATATGTTTGATGCAGTTTCTTACAATAAAGGAGGCTATATTTTACATATGCTTCGTAATAAATTAGGAGATAAAGCTTTTTTTGCAGGTTTAAAAGAATATTTAAACACTTATAAATATCAAACCGGAGAGGCACACCAATTAAGATTGGCTTTTGAAAAGGTGAGTGGTAAGGATTTAAATCCGTTTTTTAACCAATGGTATTTTGGTGCCGGTCATCCTAAATTAAATGTAAGCTATGTTTATAACGATGAAGGTAAATCGGTTACTATTGTAATCAAACAAAATACTGATAAAAACTACGAATTTCCGCTAGATATAGATGTTTATGAGAACAATAAGCCTAAAAGGTATCATATTATTGTAAAAAATAAAGAGGAAAAATTCACCATTAAATACAATACAAAACCACAATTGATCAATATAGATGCCGATAAGGTTTTATTGGCTCAAATTGAAGATGAAAAATCAATAGCTAATTATAGCTATCAATATAATAATAAAGACGCCAATTATCTTGACAGAAGATATGCTATAGAGGCATTGGCAAAAGATCAGTCTGATGTACAGGCATTGGCAACTTTGAGTAAGGCTTTGAATGATAGTTATTTTAGACTTAGAATTTTAGCATTAGAAAAGATTAAGGTTGATGGTCATAAAGATATAATAAAGACTATCGAAAAACTAGCTGCTTCTGATAAAAAAACATTGGTAAGGGCCAAAGCTATTAAGGCTTTAGGTGCTTTAAATGATGCCAAATATATACCTCTTTTAAAAGAGGCTTTACAGAGCAAGTCATTTGCTGTACAGTCTAACGCAATCTCAGCATTATACACATTAGATAAAGAAGCCGCTGTTACGAAAGTAAATTCCATTACAGATAAGATGACAAAAAATGGAATGGCTACCAGTTTAATTGAGGTCTATGTAAAAGAACAAAATGAAAAAGAAATGCCTTTTGTAGCCGATAAAATTATTAAAGGATTATTCTTTACGCAAGATCCAGCAGTACAAGCTGTGTATGGACAAGCATTTCAATGGATATCAGCAAGTGATAATATAGACGCCACAAAGATATTGGTAGACGATTTTGTATCAAAAGCAAAGCAATTCAAGCAATATGGTGCCGACAAGATTATCAAACAAATGCTGCAACAAGTTGAAGGTGCTAAACAACAATTAAGCTCAGAAAATAAAGATCAATTGATTGCTATAGTTAAAAACGGAATGGCAGAAATTAAATAATAACAAATTAAACATAAAACCCTCCCTTACCTTTTAATTAGTGAGAGAAAAGTGCTGATCAGGCCTTACGGATAATAAAATCTGTGAGGCCTTTCTTTTTGAGCTTAATTTGAGAATTGAGTCATGCTAGACCTTATTAAAAGAAGCATGCTAAAAAAGTATTAGACCTTAAGGTAGAAGCATAAACCCATTAATAGAAATCGATCCAGGGCGTAGTGTACTAGCCTGCTGGCAGTTTCAGAATACCCACATCCTATTTTGATTATTTTAGATCAGTTTTAGCTCCTCCCTATGGATAAAGGGAGGTGGCCACTTTTTTTGACGTGGACGGAGGGATTGAAACCCAAACCAAAATTAATAAGATTTCCTATTCTCCTTCCTGATAACCCTTAAAAGTGCCATCCTTATAGAAAATAATTATTTTATCAATTTCCTTGTCTGATGTATTTTCATCAGCATTTGTTTTTATAAAGGATGTGTCTGGAATAGGAGTACTATCTTCTTTAGGAAAATTGCCCTTACCATTGAGTAACCAATACAATTCTACTTCTTTAAATTGATCCAACACTTTTAATACAAAATCTAAACTGGGTTTATTTCGTCCGGATAAAAGATGAGAAATACTAGAACGTTGTACATTAATTTTATAGGCAAATGCCGCAGCTGATAATTGATAATAATCAATCACCATTTGTAATCTTTCCGAAAAATCCGCGTTATTTATCACATGATCATTTTAACATTACAAATGTAAATTATTAGATTTACAATACCTAATACTAATGTATATAAATGAATAATATTACGCATATTTCATTTATATAACAATATATAATAATCTGATATACATTCTATTATAATGCAAATATTAAAGTTGATTACATTTGTAAATTAAATTACAAAAATCGGTCTATTAAGTTTGAATTAAAAGTTTACAAATGTAAATATTCATACAATTAAGAGCGTGATCTTGATACTTTATTCTTCCATTTTTATCATTGAGTTTATGTATATTTACAATCGAAAAAATGTATCATTTTTAGAATGGATTCAATTGAATTAAAAAAAATATTAGCATGGTCTTTATTGCATAAAGAGGAGCGACTGCATGGTAGGTATATCACTTATAAACATATTGAGCCTATTATAAAAAATTTACCCGAAGCATTTAAAGTAGAAAAAATTGGACACTCATATAAAGGCATACCAATTCATAAAATTGCTATAGGAACGGGAGCTACTAAAATCTTAATTTGGTCGCAAATGCATGGTAATGAAAGTACCGGTACCAAGGCTGTATTCGATTTTTTTAAGTGGATCACAGATATTGACAATCATTCAGATAAAATTTCACAAATAGTAAAGGCTTGTACTTTGGTATTTATACCTATGCTTAATCCTGATGGTGCCAAAGCATATACCAGAGTTAATGCTCAGGATATTGATTTAAATAGGGATGCGGTTGATCTCATAGCTTCTGAAAGCAAATTATTGCAATCGGTTCTAAAAGAAGTAAACCCTAAATTTTGTTTTAATCTGCATGATCAGCGGACCATTTTTAGTGTTGGTGATAAACCCGCTACGATTTCTTTTTTAGCCCCATCAGAAGATATTACACGTAAAATTACAGAAAGTAGAAAAATTACCATGGCGGTTATCAGTGCCATGTTTCAAACCCTAAACAAGCTAATTCCCGGACAAATAGGAAGATACACTGATGAATTTTACCCCACGGCTACCGGTGATAATTTTCAAAAAGCCGGACATCATACCATCTTGATTGAGGCCGGACATTTTAAGGATGATTATGATAGGGAAGAAGTACGTAAATTCTATTTCATTGCCCTACTTAGCGGGATAAAGTATATAGCTTGCGAAGAAAATTTTGATGCTTATCATCCCTATTTATCTATACCCAATAATGAAAAAAAATATTTAGACATTATTTATAAAAAAATATTTCTATCAGATGAGCAAAGTATGGTAGATGTAGGCATTGTCTTTAAGGAAATCCTTAAAGACAGGCAAATTATTTTTAAGCCTATTATAGAACATGTAAGCTATTTGTCTGGTTATTATGCCAATCAGATTATTGACAAAAAAGGTGAATCGTTTAAAAATAAAAGTACATTAACTTCACTATATGAGAAATAATTCAATATTTGTTAGTATTATTACCAAAAAAGTAAGAAATTTGACTAATAATTGAAAATAAAGCAACCATGTCAAAATTTAAATTAGACGAAATCGACCATCAAATACTGGATATTCTAATTGAAAATGCCAGAACACCTTTTACGGATATTGCAAAAAGATTATTGGTTTCTGCAGGAACCATCCATGTAAGGGTTAAAAAAATGGAAGAAGAAGGGGTAATCAAAGGCTCTACACTTACTGTTGATTATGACAAAATGAACTATAGTTTTATAGCTTATATTGGATTATTTATTGAAAAATCAACCTATACCAAAGCTATTATAGAAGAATTAAAATCTATCCCTGAAGTTACTGTCGCACATTTAACCACAGGTAAGTTTGCCGTTTTTTGTAAAATTAGAGCTACAGATACTAAACATGCTAAAGATATTATATTTAAGATAGATGATATTAAAGGTGTCTTAAGAACTGAAACATCAATTTCTTTAGAAGAAGTTATCAATGATAAAAAACGATTAATGCACGCTATTTTTGATAATTACAAAATTTAAATAGCATTGCTTTTTTGCTTAAAAAAACGCTTACAATTATGTTGTAAGCGTTTTTTATTCTTCAAAGCGAAAAAACGCCTTATATATTACGTTATTTTTATGCATAGCTAATTAAGATTTCTTATTTTTGATATAAAAATTGACGGATGACTTTCGACAAACAAAACCTCTCCACAGAAAAGTTACTTGAACTTTACAGAGCTATGTTATTACCTCGATTAATAGAGGAAAAAATGCTTATTTTACTCCGTCAAGGAAAAATATCTAAGTGGTTTAGCGGTATTGGTCAAGAAGCCATAGCAGTTGGCCTTACGTCAGCATTAGCTAAAGAGGAATACATTTTACCCATGCATAGAAACTTGGGTGTTTTTACCACAAGAAATATCCCCTTACACAGATTGTTTTCTCAATGGCAAGGAAAAGCAAGCGGTTTTACCAAAGGTAGAGATAGAAGTTTTCATTTTGGAACACAAACCTATAATATTGTAGGAATGATCTCTCATTTAGGACCTCAATTTGGAATTGCTGATGGCATAGCATTAGGTAATCTGTTGAAAAATAACCAACAAGTCTGTGCGGTATTCACAGGAGAGGGCGGAACGAGTGAAGGTGACATTCACGAATCGCTTAATGTAGCTTCCGTGTGGTCTTTACCTGTATTATTTTGTGTTGAAAATAATGGATATGGATTATCAACACCAACAAGCGAACAGTTTAAATGTGAGCATATTGCAGACAGGGCTATTGGTTACGGCATGGAAAATCATATTATTGATGGTAATAATATTCTAGAGGTATATCAAAAAGTATCTGAGGTGGTTAAAAGTGTTCGTAAAGATCCTCGTCCTATATTATTAGAGTTTAAAACCTTTAGAATGCGAGGTCATGAAGAGGCTAGTGGTACTAAATATGTACCACAAGACCTGATGGATAGATGGGCAGCCAAAGATCCTATAGAGAATTATCAGGCCTATTTAAAAAATGAAGATATATTGTCTGAAGAGCAGATAGTCGAATTTAAAAAAGAAATTGCCCATCAAATCAATGAAAATCTGGCATCTGCTTTTAATGAATCATTAATTGCTCCAGATGAAATAAAAGAATTAAATGATGTCTATAAACAATTTGATTATCAGCCAGTAAATCATTCTGATTCGTTCGAAAATATTCGTTTTATTGATGCCATATCTCAGGGTTTAAAACAATCTATGGAAGTGCATCAAGATTTGGTGATTATGGGTCAAGATATAGCCGAGTATGGCGGTGCTTTTAAAATTACTGATGGTTTTGTTGCAGCATTCGGTAAAGAACGTGTCAGAAATACCCCCATATGCGAATCGGCTATAGTTTCTGCGGCCTACGGATTGTCTGTCAACGGAATAAAATCTGTTGTAGAAATGCAATTTGCAGATTTTGTAAGTTCCGGATTTAATCCCATAGTCAATGTATTGGCAAAATCATATTATAGATGGAGTCAACCGGCTGATGTAGTGATAAGAATGCCTTGTGGTGCCGGTGTAGGAGCAGGACCTTTCCACAGTCAAACTAATGAAGCATGGTTTACTAAGACACCCGGATTAAAAGTGGTTTATCCGGCTTTTCCTTATGACGCTAAAGGCTTATTGGCTGCTGCGATTAACGATCCGAATCCCGTATTGTTTTTTGAGCATAAAGCCTTGTACAGAACCATCCGCCAAGATGTTCCTACAGATTATTATACTTTGCCTTTAGGTAAGGCCGCTGTATTAAAAACGGGGAATGACATAAGCATTATTACTTTTGGAGCTACGGCACATTGGGCCTTAGAAATTCTAAGTAAGAATACGCATATTGCTGCAGATGTGATTGATTTAAGAAGTTTACAGCCATTAGATACCGAAACTATATTTACATCCGTTGAAAAAACAGGAAAAGTTATTATATTGCAAGAAGATTCTATGTTTGGCGGTATTGCCAGTGATATCTCTGCATTGATTCACGAAAATTGCTTTGAAAGTTTAGATGCTCCGGTTAAAAGAGTAGCTAGTATGGAAACACCTATTCCGTTTGTATCTCAATTAGAAACCCAATACTTAGGGAAAAATAGGTTTGAAGATGCTTTAAAATCGGTATTGGCTTATTAATTTTTTTAAATCTTAAAAAGCTAATAAAAATCATGTTTTTGAAAATAAAAAGTTAGTAGTTTTATACTCAAATAAACATAAAAATTCAAAATTATGAAGATATATGACGACAAACATATCAAAAATGTTGTTTTTGTTGGTGCACACAATAGTGGAAAGACAACTTTATCAGAAACCATGCTCTTTGAGGCCGGACTGATCAATAGAAGAGGTACGGTAGAGGACAAGAATACAGTATCTGACTATCATGAAATCGAGCATGAAAGAGGTACTTCTGTCTTTGCAACACCTTTACATACCGAATGGCGTAATTATAAAATTAACATTATTGACACGCCCGGTTTAGACGATTTTATTGGTGAGATCATTTCATCTATTAGAGTTTCTGATACTATAGTAAATGTTATCAATGCACAATATGGTGTTGAAGCCGGCTCAGAAATTATATGGAATTATGTAGATAAATATAGTAAGCCCACCCTTTTTGTCGTCAATCAAATTGATCATATCAATGCAAATTTTGAGGAAAGTTTTAAAAGTATCAAAACTTTAGTGGGTAAAAATGCTATAAAGATTCAATATCCGATTAAAATAGACGGAGCCCAAGGAATCATTGATGTATTGAAGATGAAGCTCTATAAATTTTCCCCGGAAGGAGGGAAGCCTGAAAAATTAGCTATACCGGACGATCAAATAGAACTTGCCAACACGCTACATAATGACTTGGTAGAAAAAGCAGCAGAAAATGATGAAGAATTGCTAGAACTTTTCTTTGAGAAAGGGACATTAAATGAAGATGAAATGCGTCAGGGTATCAAGGTTGGGATGCTCAATAACGAGTTATTCCCGGTGTTTTGTGTTTCTGCATTAAATGATATGGGTACAGGAAGATTAATGGGTTTTATTGATAATGTAGCTCCTGCGGCAGCAGATCTAAAAGAGGAACAAAGTGTAGAAGGTGATACTATTGTTAGAAAAAAGGATGCTCCAACGGCATTATTTATTTTTAAAACCGTGTATCAACCAAATTTAGGACAAATTACATTTTTCAAAGTAAAATCCGGTGAAATAAATTTGAATGATAAATTGGTCAATTCTCGTAATGAAGAGACAGAGATTCTTAATCAGTTATTCATTATGGATGGTATCAAGAGAGAAGCAGTAAAAAAATTAACAGTAGGTGATATAGGAGCCACTTTAAAATTAAAGTATACTGAAACTAACGACACTTTGTACGTTGAAAATCATCCCGTTACTATCAAGCCAATTCAATTTCCCGCACCTAGAATAAGAAAGGCTGTTTTTGCGGTATCTAAAAATGATGAAGAAAAATTAAGTGATGCTCTTAAAAAGATTCACAGTCAAGATCCTACGGTGGTCATAACCTATTCAAAAGAGTCTAAACAATTATTAATAGGTTGTCAAGGCGAATTGCATTTGGCTACTATTGATTGGGCATTAAAAAATATTTATGGCGTAGAGGCCACTTTTGAAAGACCTAAAATAACCTATAGGGAAACCATTCAACGTTCGTCTACTGCCAATTACAGGCATAAAAAACAATCTGGTGGTGCAGGGCAGTTCGCTCAGGTGCATTTAAAAATTGAGCCCTGGTATGAGGGTATGGAGGAGCCGGAGGGATTCAATATTAGAGGCAAACAAGAAGTAGATTTACCTTGGGGTGGAAAACTATGGTTTTACAACTGTATCGTTGGTGGTGTAATAGATCTGCGTTATTTACCCTCTGTAATGAAAGGTATTTTGGAAGTTATGGAAAATGGACCATTGACCAATTCTTTTATAAGAGATGTAAGGGTGATGGTATATGATGGTAAGATGCATCCTGTAGATTCTAATGACATATCCTTTAAAATTGCTGGTGCTCATGCTTTTAAAGAAGCTTTTTTAAATGCAAATCCCAAATTACTAGAACCCGTACAAGAATTAGAAGTGAAAGTTCCGGAGGAAATGGTGGGGAATGTGATGACTGATCTACAATCGCGTAGAGCAATTATTCAAGGAATTAGCAATAATGAAAATTATCAAATATTAAAATGTTTAGCACCTGAAGCTGAACTGTACGGATATTCAACCGCTTTGCGTAGTTTAACACAAGGTAGGGCAGCATTTGGCTCAACATTTTCATCATACCAGCCTGTACCAAGAAATGTGCAGCAAGATTTAGTAAAACAATTATAATAACCATTAAAATTTACACATATGCAGACTAAAGTATTATATTTAAGCGATTTAAAATTTAATTTAGAAACTTGGAGAAGAGAATTAAAGTTTCATTTTAATGAAATGGACACTTTTGAAGAAAAATTGGAAGAAATTGCCAGCAGAGAATTTAGCGATAGAGCATTAGTACCCTTAGAGAGTTTTCAAAACCGTATCATGATTGAGAAAGATGCTATTTCAAAATTACTGCATAAGTGTAAGGCTAAATTAAAAAATATACAATTCGCAAATCTTAATGAGGATATTGATGGAAGACTACAAAACCAGCAAAATACTTTAAGAGATGATATGAAAACCTATATAAAATTGCATTATGAATTGAAGGAAGCCATGATGGATTATTTTTTAAAATGGTTATAATTATGTTGAGATAATAATTTAATATACAGATATTTAATTGTAGTTATTTAAAGTTAAACACACTTAAGGTTTAAGATTTATTAAATATATTATGGAAGAATATTTTTTTCAGTGTGTCCATTGCTGGGAGGAAATATCGATGCTCATGGATAGTTCTGTAAGGAACCAAGTTTATATAGAGGATTGTGAGGTTTGTTGTAATCCGATTGAAGTACATCCTATATTTGAAGATAAGGAGGCAGGTAAGTAAGGTTTGAGTTTTCAATCCCTCCGTCCACGCAAAAAAACGTGGCCACCTCCCTTTATCCAAAGGGAGGAGCTTACAGCTTAACGTACTTACTAAAAAGTGAGATTGCCAGAAACGGTTTTCAAAAATACAGTTATATTTCTTTTTTCCGTAAACCTTTTATATAATATAATATGCCTATGGAGATCAGGCTACAAATCGTAAACCCAATAAACATAGGTAATACAGACGTTTTTACAAAGGCACCAATATAAATACTTAAGGGAACTGCCATTAATGTAGAGATCAATCCCGTTATGGCTGAGGCAATCCCCGCTATATGACCCACAGGCTGCATGGCTATGGCTCTTAAATTCCCAAACAGAAAACCAATAGCAAAAAATTGTACTGCACAGAATAAAAAGAGGATCAAGGCACTGGGGTTGGTGGTGCTATAAAATAAGATCACATAAAGTAAAGAGGCCAAAAAATATAAAATTAAGGCCCAGGTAATGAGTTTTAGCATACCAAAACGCAATACCAAATTTCCATTTAATAATGTGGCCATTCCCACAGTTACGGCTAATGCAGCGAATATATAGGGAAATTCATCAATCAAATTGTATTGCTCATGAAAAATCTGTTGGGCAGTACTAAGGTATACCAGAAAAGACCCTGTTATAAATCCGGAAATTACTGTAAAAGCAAGAGTACTTTTATGGGTAATAAGCTCTTTAAATCCGTCCATAAATATAGAGGACGTCCATTTTTTTTTATGGAGATCGCTAAGGGTTTCCGGTTGTCTTTTAAAGAACCAGAGTGTGACTAAAATTCCGAATATTAGCTGGATATAGAAAATGGCTTGCCAATTGTAATGATCTAGCATAAATTTTCCTAAGGTAGGAGCAACCACCGGAACCAGTATAAATATGGTTGTAATAAACGACATGATCCTAGCCATATAATCGCCTTCATAAGCATCTCTCACCATGGCTATGCTTATGGTACGTGGTGAGGAGAGGCCAATACCTTGTAGAATTCTTCCGAAGATCATCATTTCTAGGCTTTCAGAAAAAATACAAATAAAGCTAGCAATGATAAAGATGGCAAAACCCAAGTAAACTAAGGGTTTTCTTCCGATACTGTCAGATACAGGCCCAAATACTAGCGGACCAACACCCAAACCTAAAAAGATGAGGATGATAATAAGTTGGTTGTTTTGTGGATTTTCCACACCAATATCTTTACCAATCACATCTAAGGCAGGTAATACAGCATCTATGGCTAAGGCCGTTATGGCCATAAGCGAAGCCATTATGGTTACAAATTCTACATTAGAGATTTTTTGCTTGAGCATTTGGCAAAAGTACGTTATTTGTTAAGTCAAAGTAGTAGATTGGTATAGAAATTGTGGGATTTAATTGAAAACAATTATATAATATAACTCATATGAAAACATTGGTATTTACTGTTGCAGTGTTTATGGTATTTATAAGTTGTACAAGTCCAAAAATTGTAACAGAAGCACAACAAAAAGAAATGTTATTATGGGGTAATCAGACGCCTTTTGAGATCGTATCTTACAGAGCGTCACCTATACCAACAGCTGCATTTAGTGAGGTGGCGAACTCGGGCTTATTGGCACCGGGTAATACGGCAAGTAGCATTGACCTCATAGGTAATTCTAACTCATTTAAAATGGATGGCGATACGATAACGGCGTATTTGCCATATTTTGGTGAACGACAATTTGGTGGTAACTATGGCAGTAATGAAGGCGGCATTAAATTTGATGACAAGCCTATGAGCCAAGAAATTAGTTATAATTCTAAAAAGAGACGCATTGAAATGCGTTTTAAGATAAAGCAAGAACGCGACAATGAAATTTATAATATTATAGTATATATATTTCCGAATCACAGTACACAAATTTATGTGAATAGCTCTGAGAGAACACCAATTAGTTATAATGGTAAAATAAAATCCTTAGAGCATAAGGAAGTGACTATAGGGGATATATAGTATTATTATAAGGATAGCCGATGAAGATTGTGGCTATTATACTTATTCTATTTAACATAATATATATTATGGGACATATATAGTAAATTAGCATATAGCCGTATTTCAGGCTATTTATACATAATTGTGTTATAGTACGCCAAAGGTGTGATTATAACAAACAATTATGTTAAAGCTAATTTACGGCTCTTCAAACTATAAGTTACATTAGATCCTATAATCCCCAACCACATCAACTTTCTCAAAAACTAATTGGTCTACTAGATCAATTATTTTTATGAAATGTATAATATCCCAGAGTGTTTTCTCTATAGTTTTAATATTCGGTACTTGGGTCATTAAAATTTCAAATACACAATTCTCAGCGACTAACATTCCGTTACACAAATGTCCTATAATTTACTCACCATCTATTATAATGAATTTTAAAGGAGTTCATGAATGTAAATTAAAATTTACATTTGACATTATGCCTGACCGCCTCTGGCGTTTAGAATTACTCGGCCTATCCTTATTTTACAAATAAGTTCTCGTGTTGTGCTACGCAGTTGCCGCTGTCAAACGCTCGATTGTTTTATAAAATCAAATTGCTATCTCAATTTATTTTACACACAATTATCCATCGCTTGCCAACGCCAAAATAAAAGCTTTCCTTTTTGCTCTGTTTATAAATCGCGTATTCGAAAAATGTACGTGATAAAAATAATTACGAGATTCTCGTGGATTGCCACAAGAGTACAAAATTTAAAAAAATAAATTTCTATACACTTGTTAACTTAAGTTTTTCAATTTGTCTTTTCTTTTTCTTCTTTCATTATCTTTTGTCTTGAAATAAAAGAAATCAACCTTAGGAGATTCAAGAACTCATAAAACAATAGAAAATGCGTGAGCTAAACAATAATTCAAGGCTGCATATAATTTTGGAAACAATTACGGTTCGTTATGCTATATTATAAGAAGCGTTGAAAATATCAAAGTAAATCGTAACTAATTGATAAACAATATTATAATATTAATAATTAAGAACCGCAGCTTATAATAAGTACGCACCACTCACCTATTGTTTAAACCAAAATTTTATGAGGCCGAAACCAATAATTACCCTTTTGGAGGAAAAGGATCTTTTCCATAAGTATTTCTTTCCCTTATTTGTCCATTACGTTTATGAATGAACATTTCAGAACCTTGATTTTTTGCAATTTCTCGAGCAATTTTAGTCGCCTCCTGCTGAGTAGTAACGATTTTTGTTGCTTTTGAATTCCCAGCTCCTTTTATTGCCCAATTTTTACCCGATGGTACAACGTGTTGGTTTTTCTTTGACATAATCTCTATTTTTTAATTTAATTTGCTATTAAAATTAGCTTCAGAATCCGACTTATTATCTACATAAATTGGAAACTTAAGCACCACATTATTTGAATGCTCTCTTTGAATAGTGCATTTTAAATAGTGGTTACCATGGTAACCTGCATGAGCAATGCAATACGTTTTATTTACAAAATAATTTTCAAAATTATGATGTTCTTCTTTGGCTACCACTGCTTCTCTTCCAGAATTGAAAGCTTCCCAAACAATTTTCTCGAATGACTTTTTGTGGTATGGAACACCATTACTCATTAACTGATATTTAATATATTTCTCTTTAAGAATTGCATAATTATTCTCATAATACTGAGAAGCTATAATTTCTTGTTCGGGTATATAAATACTAGCTTTTAGAGTGTAAGGATTATCAATAATTTCTAACTTTCCATTTCCATTTAATCTATAGAAAGAAAAACTATTCAAGTACTTTTTCCAATTGAAGACAAATTGTCTATAGCTAAATTCTGAAGACTGAATAATGTATCTATCTTCAACAGATTGCCCATTTTTAGTTACTATTGGCGTAGTAATATATGCTTCTTTCATTTCTGTTGCGTCCACCAAATTTTTACCAATTCTTATCGAATTCACTGACGCCTTATGCTGTAGTTTAGCGGCTAAATCGGTATGCAAACTTGTAGTAGTTAGTTCATTACAATTTGTAATACCATAATGTGACCACATGACTTCATCATCATTCCCATAATCTAATCCAATTCTAATTTTTATAGGGTCTAAACCATAACTTTCAAATGCTGCTGATAAATCTTCAGAAACAAATTGACACAACACACTAGCAGCATTAAGTGCATTTATTATACTATTGTTTGGATTAGAATTTTTCCTTACAAATTGCACGAATGCGGCATCTCCTTGTAATCTATGTACATGCCCTCCAAAGTGACTAACAACGTTTATGCAAAGGGTTAGTAAAGTATCTTTAATTAAACGTACTTCTTCCAAAGAATATTTAAGTGCTAACCTTGTAGATCCTTTAATATCAACAAACATTGAAACACAATGATGTTTAAGGGTTTCGTTTTGTTCTAAATATTCAAAGTCGGGGTGATTGCCTATGGTAACATTGTCAAAAGAATATTCATTTTGACCAAAGTATTTTTGTAATTCACTAGAATCAAATTCTAAAATCGTTTTTGAATCTGGTTCAATTGCAGTAGCTACAGAAGAATAAACTTTTGAATTCTCGTTGAGTAATAAATAGGGAGATTTTAAACCTTTCTCAAACCTTCTGTCCGACCTACCTAGTACACTTTCAATACCTGATTTATAGTTTTTAAATAAACTCATAATACCTTTACTATTATAATTGTTAAGATTAGAATTAATTGGACAAAAACGAATCTAATTGACCAGCTAATTCTGAAATATTTTGTTTTTAAACCTTCGGATATAGCATAAACTTGCTTTGCCATATCTCTACACATTTTTTTATCTTTTTGTTCCTTGAATTGCTCTAAAAAATCTTTTTCATCCATTTCAGCAATAGAATTAAAAAATACTAAAGAGTGATATTTTTTACTACTAGAGTTGTTAGTTTCTAAAAACGGAAATACGGCAGCTATGGTAAAAGCAATACTTAGTAACCCAAGTGCTAAAATTAAAATAAGTAATACTGTTGTCAAGTCCTCTGATCGACAATTGCTAAACGCAACGATATTATTAAAACTAGTTACAATAAACCCAAATAAAAACGTACTAAATGCCAGCAAAAAATTACCCTTACTATTAGCGCCTTCTATATAGTGATCGAATCTATTGAGAACATACCTAGACTGTTCTAATTGCTTAATTTCTTCCATTTCAAAATTTAATTACGCTTTCTACAATACCTTGAATTCTAAATTCATCAGATAGAATTATTGGTTGATATTTCTTATTTGTTGATCTTGGTTTTAATACTACTAAATTGCCATTATGATGATATTCTTTAATTGTTACCTCATCATCAATTAAAGCTACTACTCTATCTCTATTTTCTGCATGTTGTTGTTGTCTTATTAATACTAAATCCCCATCATTAATTCCAGTCTCATTCATTGAATCTCCTTTAGCTCTTAGTAAAAAATATTTATTTCCTTTTTTTATTAATTTGATAGAAATTGGTACCCTAGCTTCAATGTTTTCTTCTGCAAAAATTGGTAATCCACAAGATACACTTCCTATTAGTGGTATCTTAATCACTTTTTCGTAATCAGATTCTTCTTCATTAACCAAAATGGGAGCTAACGGTTTGTTATAATCATTATCACTAATGTTTGTATCAATTAATTCTTTAACAGATATATCTAATATTGAAGCAATTTTAAACAAAACTTCAAGACTTGGTTGTCTCCTGTTCTGGACATAAGAATTAATCATATTATAACTCTTTTCCATTTTATCTGCGAGCCAAATTTGCTTAATTCCTTTTTCTTCTAAAATTTCTTTTATTCGATTCATAATGCGAATTTACATAATACCCATTTTATATATCATTAAATGAGATATAAAATATTAACAAAATGATCTTTTTTATTAACAAAAATAAATTGAAGTAAATAATAATAGTCACTTCATTATAGAATAAACATCTTTTAAATGCAAATATTTGTTATTTAAATTGTTTTAAGTGCAATAGTTTGGTTTAATACACTGATTGTATCCAAATAGGTGCAATTATTTGCTTAGCACCCTTAGATGCAATAATTATACAAAATAACACTTTTAAGTGCAATAATTTTACTATATTTGATGTTATATAAAAATTAAGTGCAGAGATTATCATGAAATTAGATTTACCAGAAATAATATATAGTTCTTCGAATTCAACAGAATCCCGAAAACTAAGTGGGCTTTTGAAAGATGGAAGAATAAGGAAGTTGCTTCCAAAGGCATATACATCAAACTTTATAGATACTGATGATACCATAGTTAAAAGGCACTTATTTCAATTAATATCTAGACATTATCCTGGAGCCTTATTAAGCCATAGATCTTCAATTGAATATACGCTATCTCCAAAAGGCTATCTATATTTAACATCATCACAAAACAGAGTTGTGAGATGGCCTGGGGTAATTCTTAAATTTACAAAAGGTCCTGGTCCTTTAAATAACGATAACCCATTATACAAAGATTTATATGTTTCGTCTCAAGAAAGAACATTTCTAGAAAATTTGACTTCTAGTAGATCAACAGGTGGAGAATTTAAAACTGTAGCGGAAGATATTATCGAGGAAAAGTTATTACTGTTTTTGAATAAAGCTGGTGAAAAAAAATTAAATGAGCTTCGCGATAAATCTCGAGAAATCTCTAAAGAATTAGGGTTAATCAAAGAATTTGACCTGTTAAATAAAAAAATAGGAGCATTATTATCCACGAAGCCTAGTAAAATACTGAAATCACCAGCAGCAATGGCACAGTCATTCGGTGAGCCTTATGACCCTAATCGATTAAATCTTTTTCAAAAGTTAGCTGGAGCTTTAAAAATTATGCCATTTGACAGAATTGATGACAACGCAAAGAATGAAGAGCAATTCCGGACATTTGCTTTTTTTGAAAGTTATTTTTCAAATTATATTGAGGGAACAACATTTGAAATTGATGAGGCAGTAGATATTATTTATAAAAATCAAATAATTGTTAACCGAACTGGAGATACGCATGATGTAAAAGGGACTTTTGAAATTTGCTCGAATAAATTCGAAATGAGTAAAACTCCCTCAAGTAAGGAAGAGTTTATTGATGTATTAAGAGCAAGGCATGAAACAATATTAAGAGGAAGACCTGATAAAGAACCAGGAATGTTTAAAGAAAGGAGTAATAGAGCAGGAAATACACATTTCGTAATACCTAAAATGGTTGCAGGAACTTTGAAAGCTGGTTATGATGTTATTAACTCAATTCCTTCGGCATTTGGAAGAGCAATATATATGATGTTTCTTGTAAGTGAAGTTCATCCTTTCAATGATGGAAATGGAAGGATAGCGAGGGTAATGATGAATTCCGAATTGGTTAAAAATTCTGAACAGCGTATTATAATTCCAAATGTTTATCGTGATGACTATTTAGGGGCATTAAGAAAGCTTACAAGAGAATCCAACCCAGATGTTTATATAAAAATGATGGTTAATGTTCAGGCATATAGTTATTGGCTTAATCCTACTAATTTTGACATGATGTTAAAACAAATTGAAAATTCAAATGCATTGAAAGAGCCTAATGAAGGATTATTAAAATGGAAGTAAACAATTCGCATAACATTCCACACACATTACGCTTCCCTCCTACGTCGTTGCATATAAAGTGTTACATTAACATTGCAGAAAAAACTTTTGAGAAGAAAATTTTTAATAGAAATGTAGTATGCCAAAGCGCCATCTGGCTTCCCGAGTACTGGGGACTAAATTAGTCTACTTCCGGCGACATCGACTGGCCCATCATTAAAAAGGTAAATCATTACCTTTTTAATGATGTCCTCTTAACGCTCTGCCCTGCATTTAACCAAAGCAAAGTAATCCTCCAAAGGCGGACAGGCATAACGCAGTACAACTTGTCCGCCTTTGGAGGATTATGGGACATTTATAGTGATTTTCGTATAGAGCCATTTAAACTCTATTTAACATAATTGTGTTATAGTACGCCGCAGGCGTGATTATAACTTTGCAGCCGCATCAACTTTCTCAAAACTAAATTAATCCACAGGATTAATCTAGTTTATGAAACCTTTATAAAAACAAAATGGTCTATGAGACCATCCTGTTTTATAAAAATACCAAATTTTAATTTAGCTCAATACAAGAGCATTCACTGGTTCCTCAATCCAGCATATTCTTCGAGGTTTTTTGGTAATTGGATCAATTTCCCATTTACAAACTTCGTAAAGTACAGGTCTTTGTCTCAGCAATTCTAAAATTGCCGATTGTTTTTCATAACTAATAGCTTCATTAGCGAATGAATCAGTTTGACTTCCTTTTTTCATAATAGTTTTTTTTAAGTTAATAATACTCAAAGATAAATCGATAATTATGAGAAGTCAACCCGTATTTTTCCCTTATTTTATGGAGGTTTTACCTGAGTTTTTAAGGGTGTTTAACCCCTTTCTAAAACTTTATTTTTTTAATATTCTTATCAAAAATATAGCTAATCAATAGACCAATAGTAAATGTTGTACCAATTACTGATGTTATAAAAGCTATCAGAGGTAATACTATTACATAAATAAGGTTAAAAAGACCACTATCAGGATTATCTCTTATAAATGAAAGCTCATAATTCATATAGAGTTTATTAATTATTACAACAATTATGAAAGTCAACCAAATTAGAGTATTAATTGTCAATGAGAATTTAAATGAAGCTGAAAGCAAATTTTTACCTTTAAGTAATCTTCCATGAGCCTTTTTACTACCATACCATAAAGATGCTAAAAATGATAGAAAAAGACCTAAACTTGCCCATCCATAAGTTGCAACCATAAGTATTGTTGGCAAACCTTCATCAGTAATTATAACTGGCATGGCGTAAACAAATAAAATCGTAAATAAACCAAGAGGTACACTAATTAAATAAGCTGTTAGTATATTTCGTTTGAGAACCTTATTTAACATAATATTATAGCTTGTCAATCATATTATCTAAACCAAATTTACTTAATTCAGGAATAGCCTTGGTAAATACCTTGATTTCCCAATTTGATAAATGTGGAAAACTACTCACTTCGTTCTCAATAAACACAAAATCATCTGGTGTTCTTACTATTTTAGAAGGAAATGCGAAGCATTCATGAATTCCCTTAAAAACAATAAGAAACAATGAATAATTAAATAGAAATTTATGGCTTTATTACCAATAATAAGCACTAATGCTACCCAAAGATTGTCTTTTGGCTCTCCTAATGTTAGTTTTGGAATCTTAACTTTTCTTTCTATATCCAAATTAATGGGTTGTAAATACACTTCATGAATATTTGCAGTATTGGTCTTAATAATAAAATCAACGCCTTCCCTACTCCTAGCCTGTCCGTAGCTTTGCGAAGGCAGGCCACTTTCATTTTGAAAAACTTCAATTTGAGCTTTCTTAAGCTCTGTTTTCATAAATTTTAATACATTTTCATTGAGGTTATTAATAGATAGCAAGATACATTTTTATGTTTTAAGAAACTTTATATCTAATCTGTAAAATATAGTAACTTTACTCACCTGTTATTTTAGCCAATAAAATATGAGGTCGTTTTACGATAGATATTCATTAAGCTCTTCAACCAATAAATGAACAAACGTAATTGGGTTTTGAAGATGTGGAGCAAATCCTTCATGTAGACTTTCTAATTTTTTGGATCTTTCTATTGCAGTTAACTGATTCGAATTTTGATGTTTATTCAGATAATCATATAATTTTAGCACAAACTTTCTTTTCTTTCCATCTCGTTCATAATTGATGTTAAATATCTCACCTAACTGTTGGTAATAAAAAACACGATGGTTTCGTTGATCTGTAAATTGAAAATGCAGGTAAATCCACAATTCAAATACATCATTAGAATAAGCACATTTAATTCCTGCATTTACACATTTCTGTATAGCTGAATTAAAATCCTCAAATTGACCATTAACATCTCCTTTAAAGTCCATATCAAAAACACACCATACTTCATCATAATTGCTATCTTCTGCCAACGCAATTGTGCAATCTACAAGAGTCACATTTGAGCATCCCATATCATAGGTTTTTACTTCGGCTGATATTGTCGGAAAAGATTTAAAATACAATGCCTCTGTTTGACCTTCACAGACTATAAGAAACGTTTTGTTTGGCTTTTTAGTTTCTTCTTTGTAAGGAGATAATCCTACTTTTTTTAACCAAGGTTTTTCACTTTTTATATCAGTTATTTTAACAGCCTTTGTTCTCTTTCCTATATTCTATCTGTTAATCTTCTATAAAAAATTCTTCAAAATCATTTAAAGCAGGAATGGCTCCATACTTCCCATGAATATAATCATTTTCATATGATGACGAGCTCCTAACACCTTTAAATTCAGCTAGTGAGTAAAAGTGACTAATTCCAAGTTTATCTCTACTTGCAAAAGAAATTTGATCTCTTCTTAAAAGCTTTGAAGACAGTAGATTCGTGTCATGAGTTATAAAAATTAATTGACCTCTGGTATTAGATTTAGAATTAAAAAGTTCTACAATTTTTTTTGTTAATAGAGAATGAAACCTTGAGTCAAACTCATCAATAAATAAAACACCTCCTTTATTAAGGCAATTAATTATATATGGTGCTAACTCAAACATTTTTTGAGTTCCTTTTGATTCTTCAAAATCTAACCCCATATACGTCATTCCATTTTCTTCATTTTTGTCATTGTATTGTTTCTTAACAGCATAAACCAATTTTTCTTCATCATAATTTTTACCCTCTACCTTTTTATTTTCTTCATTATCATTTAATACGATATAGCCAATGTCGTCAATTCCCATATCTGCGGCTTTCACTAAGTCAACCAGAATTTTTTTCTGTTTAACATCTTCTATGAAATTCTCAGCAAACTTTTTATTCAAATCGCTGTCAAGTCCTGAAACCAGAACAATCTTATTAATAATAAATTTAAATAATTCATTAGAGATATTTCCTTTTAAGACTTTAGCAATAAAAGTTAAAATCAAATATGAATCGAAAGCAGAATCTTTATTTGATTTTTTAAAAATATCTTTTAAAATTTCTCCTTCATTGAATTGAGATTTATTAATATCTAAATCATCACGTTCTCTTGTAAAAAGCATTGTTTCTCTTTCTACTTTTTTAAACAACCATTCTGAATGAATAATTTCATTATCAGCAACAAATCCATATCTATATACAGTTTCATCAATTATGAATTGTACTTGAAAATAAGTTGGTTGTTTTTGAGTTGCATCGCAAAGTTTGAATGGACTAATATTCTTTAATAAGATTTTCTCATTTCCGACACTATTCATTACAATTCCCTTAAAAGATTCCAATGCTTTATAAATATTCGATTTACCACTTGCATTTGCTCCATAAATTGCTTTTGATTTCAATAACTTTAATCCATTATTTTCTTTAAACAAGTTATTCACCTCCAAATGGGGATATTTTGATTGAAGATTAGAAGCATGCAGACTTAAAGTTTCAATATCCTTAATAGATTTGAAATTCCCTACGCTGAATTCGATTAACATGTGATTTAGTTTTATATATACGAAAGTAACGTATTTTATTTAAAAAAATTACTTCTTAAGCGTATTATTTGTACTTTTTTCACAAATATTTAACTTAACTTAACTTTAATAAAAATATTTTGCCATTCCACACACATTTGCCCTCTCCTCTGCCCTTCCGCAAAAGAGTGTTCCATTATCATTGGTAAAACAATCATTTTAACTAAACTTTTTAAGAAAAGAATAAGTGATATATCTCGCTTTGACCAAAGCAAAGTAATCCTTTAGGCGGATTCGGCGGACAGGCATAACGCGGTACAACTTGTCCCCCTTGGACAGATTATAGGACAAATATAAAATACTTCAATCAACTTTTTTAGTATCCAAATACAACTGTTCTACTTTATCTCTGGCCCATTGGGTTTTACGTAAAAACTTGAGACTTGATTGTATAGAAGGATTTGAATGAAAACAATTAATTCTAATACGCTCATCTAAGCCTTTCCAGCCGTAAAAATTGACCAACTCCTCTAAAATTTCAGCTAGTTTTATTCCATGTAATGGATTATCTGGTTGTTCAGTACTCATACGTATAAATAGATTTATAATCTTTTAGAAAATTATCGCATTTCCTTATAAAAATTCCTTTTAAAAAATGATTTATATATCTGTAATTAATAATATAGCTTAACGTCATGTTGCACTAGTTTGCTCATTAATTTCTATTTTTTTAATGAATTCATGCATCTTCGATTACAGCTTTCATTTCTATTTGACATTCAGCTTTTTGTTGAATGCAACCCTGAATAAGTTGAGGGTGACGAAGCTTTTTAGCTTATGTTAACGGTCAATCAATAAAATTTATGTCACTAAATACGCATAACCCTTACTTTTTTCTTTTTCAATCGCGAATTATTTAGCTTATGCACTAAATCATCAGCAATACTCACCGGAACGGCAACAAAAGCACAATCTAGCTTCAATTCAATAATCCCCAATTGATCTTTATTAATTTCACCTTATTTGAAAAATAATCCGGCAATATCGCCTTTAGAGATTTTATCCTTACGACCACCGGAAATAAATAAGGTAGTCCAATAATTAGGTTTACGTTCTCCGGTAATCGTTAAGGTCTCCACTTTCGATTTTTCTATAAACTCTGGAAAAACCTCGTTGCTCCCTTTTATCAAATAAGCGGTTCCTTTGGCATGCACTCTGGCAGTTCTGCCATTTCTATGTGTATACTCTAAATACGCATCCGGAATTTCATAATGAATTATATATTTCATTTCTGGAATATCAAGTCCTCTAGAAGCCAAGTCACTTGCAATCAGAACAGACACACTTCCGTTTCTTAATTTTATCAAGGCACGTTCTCGATCTCTTTGCTCCATCCCTGCATGAAAACAAGTATGTGCTATGTTCTTTTTATCTAAAAAGCGACTTAGATCTTCAATACGCTCTTTTCTATTACAAAAAACAATACCAGGTTCATTACCCAAATGATGTAGTAAAGCCACTAACGTATTGTGTTTGTTTTTAGAAGGCGAAAGGATGGTTTTCACCACCAATTTTGAACTTGATTCTTTTGTTATGGAATTTAAAGTGACTGCATTCTCCATTTTAAAATAACTAGGTATTGAAGTTCCTTGCGTTGCAGAAGTCAGAATACGTTTTGTAATGTTTGGCAAATGATTGATAATATTTCTCATATCGCCATCGGCACCAACTTCAAATGAAATATCATACTCATCAATCACCAATGTTTTGATTTCTTTTGACGTAAAACGTGCTTGCTCAAAATGATCAGACAATCTTCCGGGAGTACCTATTAAAATGGCAGGTGTATGTTTAAGCTCTATTTTATCTTTTGAGATGGCTCTTCCTCCGTAAATGGCATTGGCTTTATAACCAGAACCCATATTTCGAATGACTTGCTCTATTTGCAGTGCCAATTCTCTAGAAGGTACTATAATTAATGCTTGTACTTCCTTACTTTCCGGATCTAATGCCGCTATTAATGGTAATAAAAATGCCAAGGTCTTACCAGTTCCTGTAGGAGAGATTATTATGGTATTCGCATTGTTTGTGATAACATCCAAGGCTTCTTCTTGCATTGGGTTTAGGGTGTAGATCTTTAATTTTTCAAGAATATCTTGTTGTTCTTTGATGCTATTTGCCATATCTAATCTTATTTTTATCTTTTTTAATAGCTTCTGGTTTTGGAGTACTTAACTTTGTTTGTGCTATATAATTTGCCAATAATTTCTCTATCAATTCCTCTTTGGTTAAATGATGAAATATTGTGCTGATTTGTTTTTTATAGTCATCAGAAATGGTACGATTGGGTTTGGTCTTAAATATTTTTTTAGCCCATAGCAAGCCTTTATTTTCTTCTATGCTTTGTGCATCGGCTTTTTTGTATTCATTAAAAACAATGCCTAATGCAGCCTCAAAATCTGCAATATCTGCTTTTTCTTCTTGCTGTAGAATTGTTAAAGAAAAGCCCTTTGCTCCTGCTCTAGCTGTACGACCACTTCTATGTACATAAGTGTCATAGGTATCTGGTAAATGGTAATTTACAACATATGAAATTTCTTTAATATCAATGCCTCGAGCAGCCAGATCTGTTGCGACTAAAATATCTATAAAGCCTTCTCTAAATTGACCCATTATCCGATCTCTAATGCCTTGTGTCAAACTACCATGAATGGCTCCTGAAGAAAATTTATTGATGGCTAAGTTCTTAGCCAATTTATTAACGGCTGCTTTGGTTTTACAAAAAATAATGCCTCGTTCTCCTTGTTTAGAATTTAAGAAGTGTAGCAATACATCCAATTTTTCTATCGGCTCTACCACTACAAATTGATGTTCTATGCCCTGATGCCCTATAGTTGACATGTCTGCTTCTATATGCACTACATGCTTGGACATATAATTTTGAACCAATTGTTTGATGGTACCCGGCATAGTTGCAGTAAACAACAATGTTCTTCTAGATTTCGGAATTTCTTTGATAATGTTATCCAATCCTTCTTTTAAGGCACCCACCATTTCATCTGCTTCATCTAA
>DEIV01000140.1:0-14382 GCA_002352665.1 Flavobacteriaceae bacterium UBA2765 | reverse complement strand
TTTTTTAAACGTTCTATTTGAGGTTTAATGGGAATTCCACCACAAACAGAAGCAATGGAAATTGAGGGCATATGTGTAGCAAAAGAAATCAAATTCGCATGAACTTGTTGTCCCAGTTCTCTTGTAGGTGTTAAGATTACCGCTTGAACTGCGGTATTATCTAAGTCTATCAATTGTAATAAAGGTAGTCCGAATGCTGCTGTTTTTCCAGTTCCTGTTTTTGCTAATGCAACCACATCTTCTTTTTGATGTAATACAACCGGAATTGTTTTTTTTTGAATATCTGTAGGCACAGAAATTTGTAAATCAGCTAAAGCTTGTTGTAACTGTTCATTAATTCCTAAATCGGAAAAAATTTTTGACATAAAAAATGTTTTTGGCAAAGGTAAGGATACCGTTTTCGAGAATCGAACAATTAGTTTAATAATCTTATTTCGTTTTAATAGCCCCACTTAGGAGGGGCAAAAACCTTAATTAAATACAGTATTATGCTCATCCACACAGCTACCATGTCTGTCTTGCTCCAATAAAGCAATCCAACCATTGAGCTTCTTCTTCACAAAAATTTATAAAAATATTATATTTTATTTATGATATGGTCACACTTAATTTATTGATATTTGAGAAATCAACCATTCACTTATGCGGCAATTACCACTTGTTTTTCTAATTTTAAATAGTTATTCCCTTTTTGCACAAAACAAATCTGACCATTCAATTATAAATTCTAAATCCTTATATGACAGAATAGAATTCAAAGCAAGTTATACGGGGAATATTCTTTGGAATCAAGGTATTACTATTGGAGCCGAATATCTATGGCGTCAAAAGGCGTATGAAAAAAAGAAGAAACGAGGAACAAAGCTCATCACACATCAGTATGTATTACAAAGTGAAATAGGATTTACTTTTATGCCTGCAACCCAGACAGATACGGGATTATTGACAAGTTTAGGACTCATTTGGCGACGTACAAATCCCAAAGGAAAACAAATTAGCATTGGCATTAATCCTATTGGATTATATCGTTCCATTCTGCCAGAAGTTTATGAAGTCAAAGGTGATGATGTCCAAAAAAAAACCTTGGCAGGAAGAATTTATTACGCACCTTCCCTAACTTTCGGATTTGGTAAATTTAGAAAAAATAAAGCCTTGTCTGGAAGGTATTTTAATTTTAACTTTGGAATACGCACGCCTTATAATGCAAGTATTTTACCAACCTTTACAGTATCTTATGGATATCGTTTTAAATTTTAACACTATGAAACATTTAATGACACTTGGTTTAAAAATTTTCTTAGTCCTACTTGTTGCTATACAGGTAATTTCTTGTTCAGATAGTGAAAATATTTCTAATTTAGAGGATACCTTAATTGTACGTCATAAAGGGGCAGATATGCCGGCTTATATTTACGGAAATGGGTCTGAAAAAGTATTTTTAATTATTCTTCACGGTGGACCAGGTGGTTATGGATTAAGTTATAGATATGGAACCATAAAAAGTGAAATAGAAAAAACTTGTGCGGTTGTTTATTTTGATCAACGTGGTTCAGGTATGTCTCAGGGCACATATTCAAAAGATGGGATCAATGTAGATATTATGGCAGAAGATGTGTTGGCCTTGGTCAAAGTAATTCAACATAAATATGGTGATGACGCCAAATTCTTCCTTATGGGACATAGTTGGGGAGGGACTTTAGGACCTGCTACATTATTAAAAGACCAACATGTATTTAAGGGTTGGATTGATATTGATGGTGTACATGATCAAAAAGGTCTATATCTTGAATATATTAACTTTTTTACGATAGTAGCTAACGAACAAATAGCCTTAGAAAATAATATAGAATTTTGGAATGGCGTTTTAAATTTGGTAGACAAAGTAGATGCGAATACCTATTCAGATAGAGATTTTCATGACTTAAATAGCAAAGCGTATGAAGGCGAATCTATTTTAACTAATGACAACATTATTGACAAAGGCGATTACGATGGTGATGTCTTTTTTAAATATAATTTATTTACCCGCCTATGGAACCTTTTAACCATCCATACAATATTAAATGATAACGGCTTACATGATGAATTAACTTATACCAACAGGTTATCCGAGATTACTATTCCAGCCTTGGTTTTATGGGGCCGACACGATTTAGTGGTACCTCCTAAATTTGGACAAGAAGCATATGATCTTTTAGGATCCAGTAGTAAAAAATTGGTCTTTTTTGAAAAATCTGGTCATGCCCCAATGTTTAATCAACCTCACCTTTTTGCTGATGAAGTAATTGAATTTATCAATCAAAATAAATAATCCAAAGCGTTTTCTAAATTCGCATGAACGGGACAATTTTGTTTTTAAAACTGAGCCAAAGGTCGATCCTGTCCGCTGATAGCTAAGATATACCTTAGCCGCCAGTAAGCAGACTAAACTTAGACCCCGCCAAAAAAACGGGGTTATCCCGACTGCTATCTGGACAAGCATTCATTTTGACCATTCTCATAAAAAAAGTGATATTGTCAAAATGGATTTCACCAAAAAAAAAGCCCATCAATATTGATGGGCTTTTATAAAACTTAAAGTATATGCTTTAGATAACTTTTACGTTCACTGCATTTAATCCTTTGTTACCTTCTTGTAGATCAAATTCAACGTTGTCGCCTTCGCGAATTTCGTCAATCAATCCAGAAATGTGTACAAAGTGATCTTTTTCAACTCCTTCTTCAGTGATAAATCCAAATCCTTTAGACTCATTGAAAAATTTTACTGTTCCTTTACTCATTTTAATGTAATTTAATTTATAATAATAATTTATTTGCAAATATGGTGCCATTTTTTTGACTTACAATACATTAATCGACTTCTTTTCAATTTATTACAAATTTAGTCCGTTAATCTATTATAATTTCAAGCACCTACCGCTTATCTTTCATTGCTTGTTATTTTTCCTACCATCTTTTAAAAATAATAAACTCAACTGTATTTCAAGAATAAGTTTATCCTAAGATTGCTGTTGTCTTTTCTGAAATAAATGGCTGGTGATAATGACGCTTACCTGTTGCTTTATATAGGGCATTTGCCAAGGCTCCTACTGCCGGAGGCAGACCCGGCTCTCCTAATCCTGTTGGTGCTGTTTCATTTTTAACAAAGAAAACTTCTATCTCTTCAGGTACCTGTGAATTACGAATTAATTTATATCTATCGAAATTCTTTTCATTAGTTGTTCCATTTGTAAAGGTCAATTGACTATACATAGCATGTCCGATGCCATCAATTACACCTCCTTGAACCATATTTATAGCGGCATCGTGATTCACCACAATTCCACAATCTACTGCACACCAAACCTTTTTTACTTTTGGATCACCGTCTTCTATAACTATGTCAAAGACTTCTGCCACATAAGAAGCATGGCAAAAGTAAGCTGCCACACCGCGATGAACACCTGGTTTGGTTGCTCCCCAATCGGATTTTTCTTTGACCAATTTTAACACACCGGCATAACGTTCTGCTTCATAATCATTTTTATCGCCAACAGGATTATTTATAGCACGATCAAACAATTCCAATCGGAAATCTATTGGATCCTTACCCGCCAATTCTGCAACTTCATCAAGAAATGATTGCTCAGCACCGGCTGTAAAATGTGATCTTGGAGCTCGCCATGCACCTGTAGAAACATTGGTCTTTCCTTTGATTTTTTCAGCAACATAATGTTCCACTGTTCCTGCCGGAAAACGATTCGGAAAAACGGGACCTTCGGGTAATCCAGCTCCCTTAACCGAAAAGGCAATTAAGTTATTATTTTCATCTAGGCCAGCTTTATATTTTGATCTATAGGCAGGTCGATAGGTACCTTGGGTCATATCATCCTCTCTGGTATACATAAGCTTTACCGGTGCACCTATTTTTTTAGAAATAGCCGCAGCTTCCACACCAAAATGTACATAGAGCCTTCTCCCAAAACCACCGCCAATACGTGTCATGTTTACAGTTATATTCTCAATGGGCATGTTTAGTAATTTAGATACTGATGTCTCCAATGCTTCCGGAGTTTGTGTTGGACCAATTAATTCGGCCGAATTCTCGGTAACATTTGCAAAGAAATTCATTGGCTCCATGGTATTATGGGCCAAGAATGGAGAACTGTAGGTGCGTTCTATCACTTTAGCAGCTTTCTTAAAAGCAGCATCCGGATCACCATCTTTTCTGCTTTCTTCCACTTCTCCATTTTCAATGGCTTTTTCCAATCTTTGTAGGTGAAGCTCTGAATTTTCCAATTCTCCAACTACCTCCCAGTCTACTTTAAGTGCTTTTTTGGCTTGCATTAATGACCAGGTAGCATCACCAACAATAGCTATCAACTGGGGAAAAGCGTTCACGTCACTCCAAGCAGGTTCATTAATTGTAGTATCAACAATAAAGGCATCTTTTACTCCGACCATTCGCTTTATCTCTTCCTCGTTAAAGCTTTTGACCTTCATACCAAATGCCGGTGCATGTTCAACCATGGCGAGTAGCATTCCTTCTCTATCGAAATCCAGACCAAATAAAGGATGCCCGGTAACAATTTTCTTTCCGTCAACATTTTTCTTGGATGTACCAATAATTTTAAAATCGCTTATCTCTTTTAACTCAACCTCTTCGGGTATTTTAATTCCTACCGCTTTAGAAGCTATGTCACCATAGGTAACCGTTCTCTCTCCATTATTTTCTTTGATTATTCCTAGATTGGCCGTCAAATCTGAAACATTTAATCCCCATTCTTTGGCAGCGGCTTCCAATAACATTCTTCTACCTGCAGCACCGGCAGCCCTAAGGGCATCCCAACTCAAGCGAATAGAAAGACTTCCACCTGCAAATTGATTTTGATAGAATCCTGTATTCAATGGAGCCTGTTCAACTACTACATTTTTCCAATCTACATCTAGCTCTTCAGCGACAATCATTGGCATAGAAGTCTTAACATTTTGACCAATTTCCGGGTTAGGTGAATATATAGTGACCATGCCTGTGTCTCCTATTTTAATATAACCGTTAATATCAAACCATTCCTTTGGAATTTCTAAAACTTCAGCTTTAGACACCGGTGTGCATCCTATAAACCAGCTAAATCCTATTAGCATACCACCACCGGCAGCAGCAGATACCTTCATAAATGAACGTCGATTGTATTGTGTTTTTACCTTTGTCATGATTTTTGAGTTTACAATGTTGATGCAGTTTTAATAGCTTGTTTGATTCTTAAATAAGTACCACAACGGCAAATATTAAGGTTCATAGCATTCTCAATCTCCTCATCTGTAGGATTAGGATTATTATTCAAAAGAGCAGCTGCCGTCATGATCTGTCCTGCTTGACAATAACCACATTGTGGCACGTCATGTTCAAGCCAAGCTTTTTGAACCGGATGATCTCCATTTTCTGATAGTCCTTCTATAGTTGTTATTTCTTGATTACCAACTGATGATATTGGTAATAAGCAAGATTGCACGGCTATACCTGACAGATGAATGGTACAAGATCCACATTGCGATAAACCACAACCATATTTGGTACCTACTAATTTCAAATTATCTCTAAGTACCCAAAGAATTGGGGTCGTTGGGTCTACCTCTACTTGGTGTTCTTTGCCATTAACTTTCAAATTAAATATTGACATAATTATAAATTTTTCTTAAAGTTAATAAATATTCACAAATGAAAACTAGAAACTTTTCAACATTTATTGTTAAACTAGGGTTTTATAATAGGGTTACGTTAATTATATATAATATCTATATTCTAAATAAATCAAAGAACCACCTAATCCCAATCAAACTTCAGGATATACAATTTTCATAAAAATAAAAAGAGGGCTATTTACCCTCTTTTATAAAATATACTTAAATTAATTCTCTAGTAATTTCTCACTATAATAGGCTATTTCACTAACAATCTTCCCATCGTCATTAAAGTCGTGTATCATAAAAATTGGGACATCAATTTTCTTCTTGTCAGATTTACGGGTCAACCTAAGTGTCCACCATGATTGTACAACCTTACTATTATCTAATTCATAATGCAAATAATCCGGATAACCATTTACATCAATGCTTCTAATATCAAACCCCTTAAGAAGTTCATTAAAATTGGCTTTTTCTTCTTCTATATTCTTAAATTCACCTCTTGGCGTATCTAAAGTTCTAAATCGAGCCTTTTCATCAAAAAAGCTAAAGGCCTTCTCAATATCTTTAAATTCTAAGGCATGAATCATACGTCTTACTATATTTATATATTCATGATGGTTATAAATATTACCATTTTTACGATCGTCATAGCTCTCTCTAACATTCGCCCAAACGGCTCCATTTCCATAGTTGATAATTGTTTTGATCTTATTGTTTTTATCTACAACAAATAATCGATGCAGAGGATAATCAACTTTTACCCCTGTTTTATTATGAACCCCTTTAATAACCTCCCAAGTTTGCACCCATGTTTCATCTTTATCATTGTCTTCTTTGTAATGAAGTGCATCTGGATAAGCACCCGGAAATCTTTCAACACTCATATAATCTACATTATTTTTCCACCAATTCGCTCCACCTAAAAATCTCTTTTTTGAACCGGCTTTGGTATCTTTATTATCATTTGTTCCATTATATGTTTTTAAGTCGTCTGCTAAATATGAAGCTACTTTTGCAGTATCACCTTCAACTTAGGCTTTGGTCATGGCTTCTATGGTATTAATGGCAGGGTGTTCAATATAAATAGTCCCATTTTTTTTCTTTTGTGAATAACTGATCAGCGTACTGATCATCAAGGCTAATAATAATAATTTTTTCATTTTAATTGATTTAGTTAGTAAATACTGTTTTACAATTTTTGTAACACAGATTATATTATTTGCTAAATACCAGTTTTGAATATTGAAAAACAAGTGATATAGGATGAAAGTATATTATCCCTGTCCTAAAGGCTTTAAATTTTTATCAAAGAGGATTTTGTTTTAAATGCTAAGGTTAAATCACACAACTAACTGGCCATTTACCCATCTATTATGTACAAACAGACATTTATTCATCAAATTATTTGACATAGCGGAATTTATGAAACTAACGAAAAGCTAAGTAATGTTTCTCAAACCTTAGTGCTCCAAAATATAAATTTCTATACACTTGATATAATTAACTTCTAATTAAACTTATCATTATCATGATATTAAAAATAGAATTACTCTTTAATCTTGTCAGGATGTTGATGAGTATTGAAAATTCTCATTATATAAATATTATTTTTACCAATATAATAGATGATTTTAAAACTCCATTTAGCTATAAAGCGAATTTTTTTATCATTATAAATTGGTTCAATTGGATAAGCATTCGGGAAAGTATGTAATGAATTTGCAAGTTCTGTTAAAGTGTTTAATACTATTAAACCATTTTTCGGACTTTTTTTAGTGATCTATTTTTGCTTTTTTACTCCAGATTATTTTCATTGATAATACTCTTTTTCACTTCTTCGGTTGTATATAATTCTGCAGAGCCATTATCTATATCTTTGATTAGTATATCCATTTCTTGAATATATTGACTTTCAGTTATTGGATTTCCCATAGCATCATAACCAATAATATTTTCTTTTTCGATAATTGCTTTTAGTTTTTCCAATAGATTATTATCAGAAATTCCTAGTATTTTTTATGCCAATGAAATTTTTAACGTTTCTGTACTCATAGTCTTGACTAAATTTAAACCCACATTTACAAATATATTAAATTTTATACAGATAGTACTACACATGTTTATTCAATGATTCATTATTTGATAAAGCGGAATTTATGAAACTCACAAAAAACTTAGTTTACTTTTCCCAACCAAGTCCTCTGGTTTATTGTGCAAAGAGTACCTGCCAGTTGGCAAGTAAATAATGCTGCACAATTCGTCCGCCCCCTCTACATAATTAAATTGTATATTTGATTGACTATTAGATGTTTTGTCATTTTAATTTAAGATATATCCTTATGAAAAAAATTAAACCGGAAGATATTGATCAAGAAGTATTTGATCTTTACGATGCATATGTCCATAATAAAATTGAAAGAAGACAGTTTTTAGAGAAATTGTCAATTTATGCTATTGGCGGACTTACCGTTCCATCCTTACTCAGTTTTATCATGCCTAAATATGAGGAAAAACTACAAATAGCAATCGATAATCCAAAACTTAATACGGAGTATATCAACTATGAATCCGATAAAGGAGGTGGAAAAATTTGCGGTCAATTGTCAAGACCAATTGATACTAAAACCAAGTTAGCTGGGATTATTGTGGTACATGAAAATCGAGGACTCAATCCATATATAGAAGATGTAGGCAGAAGAGCTGCATTATCCGGATTTATATCATTGGCTCCGGATGCTTTGACGCCACTAGGCGGTTATCCCGGCAATGATGATGAGGGAAGGACTTTACAAAAACAAAGGAATAGGGATAAAATGTTAGAAGATTTTATAGCTGCTTATGAATATCTAAAAGATCATCCAGAATGTAATAAAAAGGTGGGTGTTGTTGGTTTTTGTTTTGGGGGTTGGATCTCTAATATGATGGCCGTACGTATCTCTGATCTAATGGCTTCAGTCCCATTTTATGGAGGCCAGGCACCTATTGAAGACGTCCCTCAAATTAATGCTCCGTTGCTCCTACATTACGCCGGACTCGACAAGAGAGTTAATGCGGGTTGGCCCAATTATGAGGCAGCATTAAAAAAATATCAAAAAGAGTATATAGTCCATATTTATCCTGATGTGAACCATGGATTTCATAATGACAGCACACCAAGATATAATGAGAAAGCAGCTAAACTTGCTTGGCAACGAACTATTGATTTTTTTAAAGCAAATTTAGTGTAGTTCTTATTAACCTGTGTTCAAACTAAGATTTGCTTGGTTCTCTTACTCATTACTAAATTAACGATAAGCCCAGTCTTTTATTTAAAGTTGTGTTTAATCAAAATCAAAAGAAAAAACATTTACCGATTAGCAGTAGAAGATGCACATTCAGTCACCTTTGCTATTTTTCCGTAAGCGTCTTTTGTATTTGCAGAATAACTATCTACTACATTATTTATCATTGGTACAAGTTGGCCGGATCGTGGTGAGCCCATTTCACATTCACAAATATAAGTATAGTACAAAGCCAACCAACTATATGCTCTTTGTACAGATGAATCAACAGCACTATTTGACTTTTCTTTAAATGAATTGGCTTTTTCTCCGGGGCATTCAATAGTAGTATTTTTTCGGGTATTGGCATTTTCACTTACCGGGTTTGTTGCTATTACCTCAGTTACTATTTTTTTAGTATTCTCTTTTGGAATATTAAAACTTAGTTGATCTAGCTTTACAGTAGGCACATCAAAATCGTCAATTTTACTAACATAATTGCTTTTAATGACTTTCTCCTTTTCTTTGACTATATAGGCAGTTACGGGTTTAGTACTGGGCTTATCTTTTGTTTCTTTTATATCAACCAGTATGGGGTCAAATGGTCTAAAATCTTTTTTAAATCTATAACCCGAAAATTCCCAATCAGATAGTTTTGGTGTTTGTCCCTCATATAAATAGAGGTATGCCATATTTGAAATTACTTCTCCTGGTTTTACTTCTTTAACGGTATAATCTCTAATTGGCCATCTAAATAAAGATTGATCTAAATATGCGTAATTCGGACCATAACCTGCAATACGTCTATATTTGCAATAATTTTGTGAATAGGGTTTAATGGGATCAGGATATACACTAATGTTGGCAATACCCACACCACGAGGAATAATGATGTCTGAATACATATTCTCAAGGTTTATGGTTATCTTCCAGATATTAATCCTTTTATTTGAAAAATTTTTATCTGATCTGTCATTACCACTGCAAAATGTATATTCATTGGTTTTTTCTATAGTATAGAATAGTTTTACACCCATATCATCATGATGTAAAGTTTGTGCAACCGAATAAACACTTAGTAAACAAAAGTAAAACAACACGCTCTTTTTCATAAACAACACTTATGGTATTAGGTAAATAAAACCAAATACTTAGAATGTGCAAAGATAGTTTATAATCTGCTGTTAATCAATAGGGGTTTTTCCCCTATTTTATTTTGTGTTAAATTCAAAGTGGAGGTGTCCCGACTAAAGCCTCTAGTTTAACTCCTGTCTCCTATAAAATTTTAATATTTTATATCATAAGTCACTAAAAATCTAGTCTGTAATTCATTTTAATGGCCACTCCCCAATTTGTTCTGGCAATTTCTTTATTATAATTATCCGAAATTACAAAATAGATATATGATAAGGGTTTATATTCCCATTGTAAGCGACTATTCATATTAAAATTATCACGTTGGGTGTTGTATTGTAAATAGGTAGTCCAATTGAGTCGGTTATTAAAAAATACTTCACCTATAAATCGAGCTAAATGGAAAGTTTCTTTTCCTAATGCATTCAAATCAATTTTATTAATATCATAAGACAACTCTAGGTTTGCAAATGGCAATAACTGATAGTTTAAATAAGCCCCGGCTACAGTTCTTTTCCCACTATAATAGGTTCCTTTTTGAATGTTTACGCTATATCTAAATTTTTGATTATTAGCGGAATTAAAGCCTACTTTTAAAATACCAAAACGATATCTATCCGGATGCAGCGAATTTCCATTACCTAGTGGATCAAAGCTATATTTTAAATCTATATCATCATAATTCACCACATAATATATAGCGGATAAATCTTTAAAGAATACAGCCGAATTTAAAAAGTGTGATGATTGACTTACTTTACCGTCTGCACTAAAATAATGATTATTATTATAGTTTAAATAACGGACAGCATTTAAACTATTTGATTTTTCATAATATTTTTCATATTCTATACCGACTGTTGTTTGCGTGTATCCCTCCCTAATAACTATATCATTTATAGCGTCATAATTATATAGTCTGGGTGTAAAACCAACCTCGGTAATATAATTTTTACCCATATTTTTTATGGCTGCATTCCAACTTAAGCCACGTCTATTAAACCATAGACCTGCATTATAAAAATTATTATCTTTTGAGATACCATCATTAAAACTTTTACCAACGTTGGCTAAACCAGACCATTTATTATTACCTGATTTATAGTTTAAATTGATTCCTGTAACACGGTTATAATCATTTTTAAATTCAAGCCTATTGGTCTCTTGTTGGTTAATGATAAAACCAGTAGTTGTAAAGCTTCTAGACAACTGATGTTCGGCCACCAAAACCCCAAAGTTTTGAGAAGGATTATCATTTTTTGAATCTGTTTGAACATCTAATACACCTATTCTTGTTTTTGACGATATATTTCCCGATAATTTTAAACCGAACTGAATAGGGTTCTCTGCCCCTATTCTTCTAGAATAAAACGGATTTACATCATTAACACCTAAATTTGAAAATAAATCGGCATTTTCAAGAAAAAAATTTCGTTGCTCTGGAAAATTTACTGCGAATCTAGTTAAATTAGTTACTTGCTGATCAACATCAATTTGCGAAAAATCAGGATTAATTGTAGCGTCTAACTTTAAGGATGAGGTTAGATTGTATTGTACATCCAAACTAGGTTTAAATGTTGTATTGTCTGTCTCTTCAATGACATCATTTTGATTGTTAGCAGTTATTGATGGCGTAATTGCAAACTTAGAACTAGATTTATTTGGCAAATCTTCAACTGAAAATTTTTCGGTAAAACGTAAATCAAATAATCTATAGTTACGTTTCACGTTTTTAAGAATTGTCCAAGAATTCTTTTTAATATCTCTAACGTAAAATTGGATTCCAAAAACAGCATTTTCAGGATTAAAATTTAAAAATTTTAATGGTATTGCTACTTCATAAATCTTATTATTACCTTCTGTATTGGTTTTTGCTTGCCATACTGCATTCCAACTTGTTGAAAAATCATAACCTCCATTTGTTTTCTCTACAATTCCATCTACAAGTGTTCCTAAAGCATTTACAGAAAAATAATAAGCATTTTGCTCTTGATTCTGCGAATCTAAAATCATAGCGAAACCATCACTTAATCCTATAGGAACATCTCTTTTTAAAGAACTAACTTGAGATCTTGATTCGGTATCAAAATACACTAGGCTTACATATAAATATTCTTTATTATGAAACAATTTAACTTTGGTTTGATTCTCTGCTAAACCTTTGTCATTAGGTGCATAATTATAAAAACCAGTATGTTCTGGTAATTGTTGCCAAACTGCTTCTTCAAATTTACCATCTACTTTAATTTTAGTGTCTATGTATTGAATTAATGATTTTTGGGCACTGATGTTTAGTATAAAAAACGACACTATAATTGAAAAATAATATTTCATTTTAAAACTGTTTTCTGCTATAAAATTTTTCTGAAATTTTTGATTTTAGTTTACCATTGCTCTCAAATCGTTCTACGGTTCCATATCTAATATCATTAGGATAAATAAGAACATCATTTATAAAAAATTGTATATGTGGAATGCTAATTCGCTCAACAGCTTCGTTAACATCTAACCATACAGCTTCTCCAATTATATTTGGCAATAACACATCCACAGAGTCAGTTTTCATTACGAAAATATTTCTTGTAGAATAATAATTTTGAGAAGGATTTTTAAGTCCATACATTCCTCTTAACTCAACATCAAAAACTTTAATGTTGTAAGTAGACGCTATACTATCTATACCTTGCTTTATGGTTTGCTTACTATTTTGATAAAGTCCAGGTGTTACCCATAATTTTTTGTCTTTAATTTTTACAACTAATAACTTATTTTCTTTATTAAAAACAAGCATTCTATGAAAAGTTGTTACTATACTTTCTTGTGCTTTTACAGATATACCCATAAAGACTATTAATAGCACTAATAGCATTTCTTTCATAATTACAGTTTTTAATTATTATCTGTTCTCGTTGCAGTTTTACTAATAATTTTCCAACCATCTTCAAATTTCTTTAATAAGAATAAATCAACATAAATCATCTCTCTTTTAGGAATTGAAATTTCTACCTTGGCGGTGGCAATATCCTTCATTACTTCAATAGCTAAAACTTTTGCATTACGACCGTTAAATTCTCCTTTTTCTCCATTCTTAAAAAAAGCTACATATTCTTTGGGCGTGTAAATCTTAAAACCGTCTTTTCCTGTTAAGTATAAAGTGGCATTTTCTGTAAATGCACTTTCTAGCATTTCTGGTTTGTTATAGGAACTTCCTTCCATATACTTTTCAAGTGTTTTTTTTATCAAAGAAGATTCTGATTGTATTTCATATTGATTGTCTCCCAAAGGGTGAAAGCTTTCGGTCATTTGAGAGTTTAACTTATCATCCTTATCTCTACTTAATAAAAAGGAACCTCCCCAAATTGCGTTGGGAAAATCTAACGTTTGTTGTGTCATTTCACCCAATGATGGAACTGTTTCCTTAAGTTTTTCTATAGCTTCTTCTTTTGGAAGCCACATGAGATTATGGTTGCCTTTTACTGATTCTAAATCGCCATTAATATATTTAGCTTCATATACTTGTCTAATATCGGCAGATGCTTTAAAGGTATATTTATAAGTAAAAACACCCCTGAGATAAGGTTTAGCAATTGTAATTCCATAAAGGTTTGAAAGACTATCTATTACTTCATTAATATTTTGTCTTTGCGTATGAAATGTAGCAATTGTCATCCATCCATAATCCGTCTTCTTCATTAAAATATCTCCATTTTCATTGAGAATAGTTAATCTAATAACCGTTTTGTTTGAAGGTGGATTATCTGAAGGTTGGCTAAAAGTAGAAATAGAAATTAAAGTGACTATAAAAAAGAGTGTGACATTTTTCATTTGTATATTTTTAAAGCTTACACAAACTTCATAAAATGATGCATAAATAGAATGATAGCCTATAATTTTGGCATCCAGAATTATAGTTTTGGAGTATTTACCTTATAAAAATTGCTTCTGAAACTCTGAAGGTGTTTTACCAACTACTTTTTTAAATGTAGCGTAAAAGCTTGATTTAGAAGAGAATCCTGACTCGAACCCAATTGCTTCTAGAGTAAATTGATCATTTTCTCGTAATAAACGTTTAGCTTCTTCTACTCTGTGGTCATTTATAAAAGAATTGAAGCTTTTCCCTAAATTATCATTTAATAATTGTGATAATTTATGTGTAGAAATATGGATGTTTTTAGCAACACTTTGTAGTTTAACATCTGTGTCTTTATACAATTCTTTTTCTTTCATTAACGTGTTAAGTTGCATGATTAAATGATTAGCTTCTTCACTTTCAATTTTTTTAGCACCATATTTTTGCGGTATGTCTTGAAAAATAGTTTCT
>DEIV01000034.1 GCA_002352665.1 Flavobacteriaceae bacterium UBA2765 | reverse complement strand
AACCTAGCATCCTCAAATCAAAAAAAATCTCTAAAAAGACATTCCAAATCCTAAAGAAAAGGCAGAAACTTTAGAGACCCCTAAGGTATAATGTTCATATCCGGTAGCAATATGATACTTTTTTATATGATATTTTAAAAGCACTTTTGTTTTGTCAACGGTACGACTATTGATATTTGTTCCTTTATAAGATACTAATAAACTGATAGGTTTTGCCATAAACCATTCGGCTCCCAAACCATATGCAAAACCAAATTCTTTAACATCATTTGCTACATACATTGCCCCCAAACCAAACCACAAATCTAATTTCTGTGTTCTAATTCTATGATAATTGACCATGGTTGAAAACAGAGCAAAGCCCTCTGTTTGTCCGTTTATCCTTTCAACTAGTTGCAAATATCCAAGTGCTACATCAAATCTCTTTTTAAATTTGAAATTTATATTTAAATTATTTCCATATAGGCTATTACTTTCTAAAACAAGGTTATTTGAAATGTCTAATCGTGCAAGAGCATAATCATTTATCGAATCTGCATAAACAAAATTTCCATACGCTTTAGATTTATAAGGGAAGGCTGAAATTTCGGCATTATGCATCTTTGTATTTAACTCAAAAGTAGATTCTATTGCTATACCATAAGTTATATTTAAAGCTATAATACCAAAAAGTGCAATAAAAGGATTGTCATTAGAAAAATTACTGTCAGATTTACTTGTGGTTGTAGTCGTTGTAGTGTTAGTACTATTATTATCTTTTAGACTTTCTTTAGCCTCTTTTAATTTTCCATTTTGGGAAAAGCTTGACATTGAAATGCATAAAATAATCAATAAAGTAGTAAAAGGAATTTTCATAGAGGCTAATGATAAAAAATATACCCCGCAAAAAAGCAGGGTTTTGTTAACTGATTATTAATTTATCAAAAATTGTACCATCAAAGAAAACTTACTATAAACTCTCTTTAATTATAAAGAAATTTTATATCAAGACATCTCATAAAAAAATTGTTCATTGACAATTTTGTCATCTTTAACTTCATATACACAAACTTCTTCCATTTGTTGTCTTCCTCTATCTTTAAAGGTTACATCAAAATCCATTGTACAAGAAAAATGGTTCCCGGCAACCTGAGGGTCAGAAATTTCACCGCTATGAAACTCTTGAACATTATTGAACCACGCCGCACTTTTTTGAGTGACAGCTTCTTTACCGGAAGTAATTTCTCCAAGAGGATAACCCGGCATTTCTTTACTTACAATATTATTGGCATATAATTCATTTATCGCGGTCATACCATCTCCTTTACGCATCAATTCAACTAATCTGTTGGCAACTTGTTGTGTGGACATATTTTTTTAGTTTAAGGTTATTTATTCATTAAAAATAAGAAAAATTAATAATCAATCCTTTAGAGAGCAATTATTTAACAGAATTTTAATGTTAAAATTTACATTAGAGATTCTTTTGGATATTCTTAATTAAATACTCTAAACCATTAAGTTTTAATTCATAGACCAAACCTAGCATCATCCCTAATTTTCCTTTTGGGAATCCCTTGGCATGGTACCAAACAATATAATACTCAGGTAAATCAATTAAATAACTGCCTTTGTATTTGCCATAAGGCATTTTTGTACTTGCTAGATCGATTAGGAACTGTTTGTCTTGCATCATTCCTTTCCGTCAACGTAATCTTGTAGATATTTAAATTCTTGGGTTAATTGACCTTTTTCTGTCATTTTTGCCCTTTTCAATACCCCTTCTGAATCTCCGTCAAAAAAAGCAGGAATTACATATTTGGCAAAACTTTCACCAAAACCAACAGAGGCATCATTTGGCAATTCGGCCGGTAAATTATCTACTGCCATTACCATTATGGCATCAGCGTCTTTATAATCTACCTCTTTTTCCGTTTGCGGATGGTATCCATAAATAGGTTCTGCAATAGTTGACGCCCTAATGGTAGATGCTACCGGACCATCAACATCGCAACTGATATCAGCAATAACTTTAATATTAAAATCAGCAGACTTTGCATCTTCTCTTGAAAAAAGATAGGGAGCTTCTTTATCCCAGAAATGGCAAGCAAAATACATATCAGAAACTTTGGCAAAACGCATAAAATTGCTTTTGTATTCTGTTGGGTTATTAAAAAAATTATACATATCTATGACCTTAGCATCTTTACGTTGATTATAATCTAACACATCTAACTGTGTATAAACGGGCTTATCAAAATTTTTATTTAGGTAATCATCCGGTGAAACTTCGGTAATATTCATACCATCTAGCATTTCTTTAGCACCATTACTTACCCTTCCTTTACCTGTCAATACAATTTTAATAGCTGGTAAAGAAATTTTTTGCAACGCTGCTATCAAAGCCTTTTGATGTTCCAATTGACTGGCTTTTGGTAATTCAAAAGTATTGTATTTTATCCCAAATGCTCTAAATCCGTTATAGGCCCCTACAATACCGGCATATCTACCAAAGGCAACAACACGTTGCTTTTTAGTATTCGTAATTACTTCATGGTCATACAATTCTATTTGATTGTCTAGTATGGCTTGTAACAACGCCCTATTATACGGTTGTTTTTTAATAGTATGAGAAAAGAAAAAATACTTTTTATTTGGGATTAAATAGTCTATTGGAACCTCCTTTACACCTAATAGCACCTCACAATCTGAAATATTATCGGTGACCATTATGCCTTCATTTCTATAGGCATCATCGGTAAACACTCTTACATCTGAACTCTCTACTTTAATCTCTAAATTGGGATAGATTTCCATAAGATTTTTACAGGCTTTAGGAGATAATACCACGCGTCTGTCAGGTGGATTTTTACGTTCTTTAATAATGGCAATCTTCATGGGCTAATTTGGTATAGAATTTGTACAAATAAAAGTAGCCTGCAAGGTATTATGATTTATATGATTTAGCAAAAAAAAGAATTATATTTGCAGACTAATTTCTTTGAAATAATTATGAAATAATTTGAAGAATTCCTGATTCCGAGTATTCGGGATGAGATTTATTCAATTACGGTAGGCCATGGCGTATCAATTTCATAATGGGGGCGACTGGTTTTGACAGCAAGATCAATTAGAATGTAAGCATGTCGAGCAATGAAATAGTACTCGTAAAACTCAATTTCAACTATTAAACGGCGAGAATAACTACGCTTTAGCTGCATAATCTGAATTATAGTAGGATTTAGCCTCGTCTCTACAAGGTAGAGAAGCTTTATGTCTCCTGAAAGCCCTGGTTTATGGCGTTTAATTTTGAGACATCGTAAAAGTAAACCTAGGAATGCAATGGCTTCGCTTGCTTTCCGAAATTAAAGAAGATAAGCTAAAAGTGGGCGGTTTTCGGTCAGTTTTTAGTCGAAAATCAAACGAAAACTATACATGTAGAAAGCACTTTGGTTGCTTGTTTGGACGAGGGTTCGAGTCCCTCCGTCTCCACTTTTATCATACCAAATGATAACAAAATCCTGTAAACATCTGATTTACAGGATTTTTAATTTTAGTTGATGTCATTTAATATCAAATAATAGCATAAAAAAGGTGAGTTAATCGGTGAGTACTTTTGTTTTTTAAAAGCACTCACCGATTTAGCCATAAGAAACTGTACTGTAATAAGTTAACAACACATTTTTTTGATCTAATTTTTTGGTATTACGCATTTTTTTACATAATTTAGGTGAGCAAAAAGAGACTACTTATGAAAAGCACATTTTCAGTCCTATTTTACCCTAAACGAAATGATATCAATTCAGCTCGTGAAGCCCCTGTTTATATGAGGGTAACGGTAAATGGCAGACGAGTTGAATTAAGTACTCATAGGAAGGTAAAAGTGGCAAAATGGAATCATAAAGCAGGAAAATTATCGGGGACAAAAGACGAAGTAAGAGATTTTAATAATTATTTAGATGCCTTAAGAAACAAAATTTATAACATTCATCAGCAACTTCTAAGAAGTGGTACAAAGATCACATCGCAAGCAATAAAAAATAGTTATTTAGGCAAAGGAGAAAAACAAATGATGCTACTTGAAATTTTCCAAAACCATAACGAACAAATGGAAATGTTAATTGGCAAAGAATATGCTCTTAGCACTGTTAAAAAATACAAAACAGCCTACAAGCACCTAAAAAATTTCTTAGCCTATAAATTTAAACTCAAGGATATCCCAATAGAAAGGATAAATCATAGTTTTATCACAAGTTTTGAGTTTTACTTAAAGAGTGTCAAAAATTGTAATCACAATTCAACGATTAAGTATATTAAGAACTTTAAAAAGATTGTAATTATTGCTTTGTCAAATGGGTGGATTGATAAAGACCCGTTTATCAATTATAAAGTTCACATGAAAACGGTTGAGCGTGAATTCTTATCTAAGGAAGAAATTCAAATGATGTTGTATAAAAAATTACATACTGCAAGACTCGAACAAGTTAGAGATGTTTTTATTTTTTGTTGCTATACTGGACTATCTTATTCTGATGTTAAAAAGCTAACTAAAAACAATCTAGTTAAAGGGATTGATGGTGAAATGTGGATTAAAACCAATAGAGTTAAAACAAATACACCTAGTAATATTCCCTTACTTCTAACTGCTCTAATGATTTTAGACAACTATAAAGACCATATTGAGGTCGTTAACAATGATGTTCTATTACCTGTATTAAGCAATCAAAAATCTAATGCCTATTTAAAGGAAATTGCAGATTTGTGTGGAATCAAAAAAAATCTAACTACACATTTAGCTCGTCATACTTTTGCAACTACTATTACACTTTCTAATGGCGTACCTATAGAATCTGTAAGTAAAATGTTGGGGCATAAATCATTAAGAACCACACAGCATTACGCTAAGATTCTAGATAGAAAAGTGTCTGATGATATGTCTATTTTAAAATCAAAACTTATTCATTTAAATAAAAATAATGAGTCGTTTTCTGAAAAATGATATTTAAGTTTTTAATTTTTCATATTCTTTTTTAGAGATATCTAATCGATAATAATTATTTCCAAAAGTATTCTTAACATAAACTAATTTATTCAATACACTTTGAAGTTTTTCTTTAGTTTCAAATAACTCTTTACTAGTTGTATCGTATTGTTCACGATAATAATCCATTAGTTTTACTTCTTTTGATTTTGAAGCTTCTATTTCTTCTTGAGTTCTTTCAACATATGCAGGCTCTTCCTTTTCTACTCCTTCAAATAAAGATTCTAACATCTCACGTGTGGGTATCAATTGCGTTTTCTCTATATTTCTTAAAATAGTGGTTACCGCTTTTGTTCTTTTGCTTAAAGCCCTTGTATAAGATAAAATTGGATTGTGCATAGTATCATAAGGAGAAAGTCCTGTATCTTCAAAAAATGCAATCATAAAATCCAACGTTTCTGAGTAACTTGGACTTGTTTTCTTAGAATATTCTTTGAACTTTTCAATGACCTTTCTCTTTAACCGAATTGTATTAAAATCATCCATATTTTATTGAATTGTTACAATGAATCCTTGATTTTACTGGGTTCATTTTCATTTTTGCGTTAAATTACAAAAAATAAAATTCTTCAAAACAGCTATATTTAATTGATTTTCAATTAGATATAAAATTAGTAACATCGCGTAGCGTGTTACCCTCTTGCTATTCCCCTCTTTCTTTGCATTTTGATTTTCAAAAGGAGCTTTATTCGGTGTTAAATTCTATACTTATAAGTGAATTTTCATCGGGGAATACCCTCCATAAGTACGGGTAATATCCAAATTAAATTATCTTTAAAACGGACTGCTAATGGGAAGTTATTCTGAATTATTTTTTGAGCCCATCAAGCTCAGAAAAAATGATTCGGAGATAACTTATGTTTCAAATTTGTAAAAAGAGTTATTTGCTGATGAAAGAAAAACTAATTGAACATAAACGAAAAATCATTATATAGAAAAGCTTAGTAATAAAATGAGATAATTACCGAAAAACAGTATTTTGCTCAAAATTTTACTATAATTGTTTATAAGGCCATGAGCCGATTATTTTACTTATTCGGATCAAATATAGATGAAAAATGAGCCGAATAGTTTTAGTATTCACCTGATAAATATTCCTTTGAGAAGTTTTTCTAGATAAAATCGGCATAAAATTGTTTTGAGATTCACTACTGATACAAAATTTCAAAAACTAACTTTCGGCACTAAATCGTATTTGCTGACGAAAAATAGTTTTTTTATTAATCATGTTTTATATCTTCACAATATGTTTATAGCTTATTTTAATACTACAAAACATAATAAAACATGAAATACTTTCAAATTAATTTTATTATTCATATCATTGTAATAAGTTTCAACCTTATTATTATACTATGAAACATAAAAATATCTCAACTCAATCTAGCGAGTTGTTGTCATATTTTAATGGATTTGATCAATTATGTTTCACTAGCTATGAAGCTCGCAATGCCTTACCTAACTCAACAAAAAGCAATATAAACCAACTCCTAAGTGATATGACAAAGAGGGGGTTGCTTATGCGGATAAAAGAAGGAATCTATTATATCATACCGTATGAACAAGACGCAAAATTATTTATGCCTAACTGGCATTTACTCGCTAAAAGCTTGGTAAAAGATGCAGAATACTATATAGCTTATTATTCAGCATTAGAAATTCACAATTTGATAACACAGCCCTCTTTAAAAGAACAAATCGTTGTCAATAAGCAAATCAAACCAAGTTTAATGCATGTGAAAAACATTCCTTTTCAATTTATATATCACAACCCAAAACACTTCTTTGGAACTAAAAATATGTGGATTGATAATTTCAACAAAGTGAAATGCTCTGATTTAGAAAAAACCTTCATTGATTGTTTGTTTAAGCCAAATTATGCAGGTGGAATTGTTGAGGTCGCTAGAGCCATATATATATCAAAGGATAAAATAAATTTTAATAAGCTTTATAAATATACCGAACAATTCAATTCTCAAGCGGTTATTAAAAGGTTAGGTTATTTGTTGGAACTACTCGAAATAGATAATCCAATCATCAAAACATTACAAAAAAATAAAACAGCATCTTATGTTGTTCTAGATACCGAATTGCCTAAAAAAGGAAGCTACTTAAGCAAATGGAGTGTTCAAGTAAATATAGATAGTGAAACTATTAAATCTGCCATGTATACATGATTAAACCAGGAGAGATACAGAAAAAGGCAACAGCAGTAAATGTAAGAGACCAACAAATCGAAAAAGATTATATGTTGTCATGGATTTTGCAAGGCATTGCATACCATGAAAGTTTAATAGATGTAATGGCATTTAAAGGAGGTACAGTACTTAAGAAAGTATATTTTGAAGACTATCGTTTTTCAGAAGACTTAGATTTTACATTACTCAATGACGAAATCACTAATGATCAAATTTTTCAATGGTTTAATGAGGTTTTTGAATATGTACAAGAAGAAGCCAATATTCCATTAAATATTATTGATAATAACGAGCACGCTGATGGTGGTATTAACTTTTATATAAGTTATATAGGTCCGCTTGGTGGTCAGGGAAGCCATAAACGTGTAAAAGTTGATATCTCCAGAAATGAACAGCTAGAATTTAAACCAGAATTACAATCTGTTATTCTTAGTTATTCAGATCAAGAAGGGCACGAATTATTGTGTTATTCAATAGAAGAAGTGCTTGTTGAAAAAATGCGTTCTGTAATGCAACGTATGCAGCCTCGCGATTTTTATGATATATGGTATTTATTAGAAATTCATGAAATGGATATTGATTTTTACCTCAACGAGTTTAAGGCAAAATGTATAAGTAAAGACATAGATCCGAAGCAATTTTTAAAAAAATTAGAACAGCGAAAACCTTCTTATAAAGGAAGATGGCAACAATCTATGGCAGCACAAATAAATGATTTGCCTGATTTTGACAGAATCGAACGAGAAGTACAACGCCATATAAAGAACCTAAATATTTAGCAAACAATCAAGAATTACAATGTCAGAAGAACAAAAGAAATTTCTAGAAAAACAATTATGGGCAATTGCCAACTTGTTAAGAGGTAGAATGGATGCAGATGATTATAGAAACTATATACTCGGTTTTATTTTCTACAAATATTTATCGGAAAAGCTACATTTTTATGCCAATGATATTTTAAAACCAGACAATTTAGTTTTTACAGATATTAATGAAAATACTAAAGAAGGACAAAAATACATTGTTCATGTTAAAAAAGCCTGTGTTAAAAAATTAGGTTATTTTTTAAAACCATCAGAGTTATTTACAAGTATTGCCAATAAAGGAAGCAATCTTGTAGATATTGAAACCAACGATAATGATGAAGCTGTACAGTTTTTTATTATTGAAGATTTAGAACGTATCTTAAATAATATTGAGCAAAGTACAATGGGTACAGACTCAGAAGATGATTTTATTCGCTTGTTTGAAGATTTAGATTTAACATCTTCTAAATTAGGTAAAACGGTTAAGGCAAAAAATGAAATCATAGCGAAAATTTTAGCACTTTTAGATCCATTAGATTTTGAATTAGAAGAACCACAAAGTGATGTAATGGGTGATGCTTATGAGTATCTAATCGGAAAATTTGCAAAAATAGCAGGCAAATCAGCAGGTGAATTTTACACCCCACAACAAGTATCAACCATCTTAGCAAAAATAGTAACCTCTCGTAAAAAAAGATTAAAATCTGTATACGACGCGACCTGTGGAAGTGGTTCTTTACTGTTGCGTGTTGCAAGAGAGGTTGGGTCAAAGAATGTGGGTAATTTTTACGGTCAAGAACTAAATCGTACTACATATAATTTGGCACGTATGAATATGATTTTACACGATATTCATTTTTCAAAATTTAATATTAAGCAAGAAGATACACTTGAAGCACCACAACATATGGATATGGAATTGAGTGCGGAAGCCATTGTAGCTAACCCACCATTTTCTGCGCATTGGTCTTCAAAAGGCATCTTTTCAACTGATGATAGATTTAGCCAATACGGAAAATTAGCTCCAAAATCTAAAGCTGATTTTGCCTTTGTACAACATATGATACACCATTTGGATGACAATGGTATAATGGCGTGTGTACTACCTCACGGAGTATTATTTAGAGGTGCTGCAGAAAAGCATATACGCAAATATTTAATTGAAGACCGAAATTATATTGATGCAGTTATTGGACTGCCAGCAAATATATTTTTTGGAACAGGAATACCAACCAGCATTTTGGTCATTAAAAAATGTAGAGAAGTAAACGATGATATATTATTTATTGATGCCTCTAAAGAATTTGAAAAACATGGAAGTCAAAATAAGCTATTAGACGAACATATTACTAAAATTGCAGATACCTATACCAACAGAACAGTAATAGATAAGTTTAGTTATAGAGCAAAATTTAAAGAAATAGCCGAAAACGATTACAACCTCAACATACCTCGTTATGTAGATACCTTTATAGAAGAAGCACCTATTAATATTTTAGAAGTTGCGAATGAATTAAAAGCATTAGATATTGATATTACTGCAACCGAAAACACTATTGCAGATTTTTGCAAACAATTAAATATAGTAATTCCGTTTTAGTCTATGAAAATCGTACAAAATAAAATACCACAATTACGCTTCCCCGATTTTTTAGATAAATGGAAAAGTAAAAAATTAGGTGAGGTTGCAAAGTTTTCAAAAGGAAAAGGAATATCTAAAAGTGAAATAGTAGTAGGTGGAAAAAATGATTGTATCAGGTATGGTGAGTTATATACACTTTATGGAGAAACAATTTCTGAAGTTCATTCTAAAACAAATAATGAATTAGATAAATTGGTGATAAGTGAAGCAAATGATGTTATAATTCCTGCATCTGGCGAAACACAAATTGATATTGCAACTGCTTCTTGTGTTTTAAAAGATGGTATTATTTTAGGTGGAGATTTGAATATTATCAAGACTAAAAATAATGGTGTCTTTTTATCTTATTATTTAAATAGTAAAAAGAAAATAGATATTGCAAGATTGTCTCAAGGAGTGTCAGTAATTCATTTATATGCGAGTCAATTATCATCTTTAAAACTAAACTTCCCTCAACTCCCAGAACAAAAAAAAATAGCATCATTTCTCACAGAAGTAGATACCAAAATAACCCAACTAACACGTAAAAAAGAGTTATTAGAGTACTACAAAAAAGGTGTAATGCAACAAATTTTTAATCAAAAAAATAGGTTTTTTGACGAAAAAGGCAATAAATATCCTAAATGGAAAGTGAAGATGTTGGGAGAGTTATTTCTTTCTTATAAAGGGAAAGGTATTCCTAAAGGAGTGCTAGATGAAAATGGGATTAACAAATGTGTTTTATATGGAGAGTTATATACTAAATATGATGAAGTAATCTTTGATGTAAAAAGCAGAACTAATAGTCAAGTGGGTTTAAAATCAAAAAAAGGGGATTTATTAATTCCTTCCTCAACGACAACAACAGGAATTGATTTAGCAAATGTAACAGCATTAAATATAGAAAATGTTCTTTTAGGAGGTGATATTATTGTTTTGCGAGGAAATCAAAAAATAAATAATATTTTTTATGCATATTACTTATCAAATCATAAAAAACATCAAATTGCTTCAAGAGCACAAGGAATAACAATAGTACACTTATATTATAATAGCATTAAAGATTTAAAAATAGATATTCCCTGCATAGAAGAACAAACCCAAATAGCCAATTTTTTATCATCAATAGATGATAAAATAAACCAAGTTGCCATACAATTAGAAAAAACAAAAACCTTTAAAAAAGGCTTATTACAGCAACTATTTGTGTAATGGTAAGTGTTAAAAAAAAGCAAAAATATGAAAAAAACATACAAAATAAGTAATCTATACGTTACCTTTGTACCAACAGTACACACCACGCTACCCTTAAGAACAGCGTCCCAGGGTGTGTCTTTTGCTTTATATATGTTTGCTTTTTTATTTAATTCTTTAATAACGGCGCATGTTTAGTAAAAAAGCACTTACCATAGCAGAACAAATAGCACAACTTCAAAAAAGAGGTTTAGAAGTACCTAATACTACTCTTGCCATAAAGTATTTATCTAATATAAGTTATTACCGTTTGGGTGAATATTGGTATGTAATGCAATCAGATAAAGATAACCATGTCTTTAAGCCTAATAGTAAATTTAAAGATGTAATTGCGCTCTACAATTTTGATGCAGAATTACGCATATTACTATTTGAGGTTATCGAAAAAATAGAAATTAGTTTACGTACCAAATTAATCTATCATCTATCTCACGAAATAAACCCTTGGTGGTTTCAAAATTTTGAGTTGTTTACTGATAGTATGGCATTGGTAAAAACATTATCTAATATAGAAGAAGAGCTATCACGATCTAAAGACAAGACAATAAAAAATCATTTTAAAAAGCATAAAGATGATAAGCGTTTCCCTCCTGCATGGAAAGCTTTAGAACAAACCAGTTTTGGAGCATTATCAAAACTATACGGCAATTTAAAACATACATTAAACTCTAAAGATATAATTGCACAAGAGTTTGGTGCTGTTAATCATACCTATTTACCAAGTTGGTTGCAATCTATTGCTCAAATACGTAATTATTGTGCGCATCATTCCAGATTATGGAATAAAAATTTACCCGGTACTGTAAAGTTATTGTCAAAACCTCCAAACTACTGGATAAATGATATTGAAAACGTCCCTAAGCAACATGAGTTTAGTAAGCTGTATGTACATTTATGTTTAATGAAATACCTATTAAACACCATACAACCAAACAATGCATTTACAACAAAATTAAATACTTTGTTTGTGAAATATCCTAACGTCGATGAAAATGCTTTGGGGATGAAGCCAAACTGGCAAAAAGAACCATTATGGCAATAATAAAATTAGTATGACAACCCAACCAGAACAAGTACTTGAAAATAATCTATTATCTCAACTTAAAAGTTTAGGACATACACCTGTAAAAATAAATACAGAAGCAGATTTATTAAACAATCTAAAAAAACAATTAGAAAAACACAATAACAAAACATTTTCTGATGCAGAGTTTAATAGAATTGTTATTCACTTATCTAAAGGAAATATTTTTGATAAAGCAAAAACGTTACGAGATAAATACGTGTTGCTTAAAGATAATGGAGAAAAGGCGTATATAGAATTTATTAATCAAGACTATTGGTGTCAAAATCAATTTCAAGTAACCAATCAAATTACCATTTACGGTAAGCGAGAAAATAGATACGACGTTACTATACTTATTAATGGTTTTCCATTAGTTCAAATAGAATTAAAACGTAGAGGTATTGAATTAAAAGAAGCCTTTAATCAAATACAACGCTATCAAAAAGAGAGTTTCGCATCTAACAACGCATTGTTTCAGTATGTACAGATATTTGTTATCTCTAATGGTGTAAACTCAAAGTATTACGCCAATAGTCCAAAACAAAGTTTCAAACAGACCTTTTTTTGGAGCAAAGAAAACAATGCAAATATTACACAATTAACTGATTTTTCTAATGCCTTTTTAGAGCCTTGTCATATTGCAAAAATGATAACCAAGTATATTGTTTTGCACGAAGGCGATAAAATTTTAATGGTATTACGACCATATCAATTTTACGCTGTGGAAAATATAATTGAGCGGATAAAAAATACAGATAAAAATGGGTATATCTGGCATACTACTGGTTCAGGAAAAACGCTTACATCATTTAAAGCAAGTCAAATAATTACACATAATCCTAAAATTAAAAAAGTAGTATTTGTAGTTGACAGACAAGATTTAGACGACCAAACAGTACGGGAATTTAGAGCATTTGATAAAGATAGTATTGATGGTACAGAAAACACCAAAATGTTAGTCAATCAATTCTTAGATAACAGCAGACCACTAATTGTAACGACTATACAAAAATTAAATACTGCTATTTCAAAAGCAAAATTTCGCAATCAAATAGAAAGTTTAAAAGATAAAAAAATAGTTTTTATTTTTGATGAATGTCATCGTAGTCAGTTTGGAGATACTCATAAGCGGATTGTAAATTTTTTTACAGACCATCAATTATTTGGATTTACAGGAACACCAATATTTGAAAAGAATGCACATATAGAAAACAGTTTAAAATATACTACCAAAATGCTGTTTGATAGATGTTTACATCGTTATGTAATTACAGATGCTATTCGTGATGAAAACGTATTAAAATTTTCTATTGAATATTACAACATATTCAAATCAAAAGGAAATATTGACGATACCAAAGTAGAAGATATTGATACTCAAGAAGTATATGAAAGTGATGGGTACATTGAAAAAATAACGAATTATATTATTGAAAATCATAACCGAAAAACACATCACAGAACATTTACAGCAATGTTTTGTGTAAGTAGTATTGATATTTTAATTAAGTATTATGAATTATTTAAAGCCAAAAAAGAAAACAAAGAGCACAACTTAAATATTGCAACTATTTTTTCTTATGGTGCTAATCCAGATGATAAAAATGCAAATGGAGATATACAAGAAGAAGATTTTTTTATTGCTGCAGAACCAAATGCAGTTTATAAAACAGAGCACAAACAACGAAGAGATAAATTAGATGAGTTTATTTCAGATTATAACAAAATTTTTGGTTCAAAACATTCTGCAAAAGATGGTGTCACGTTTTTAAACTATAAAAAGGATATTTCAAAACGAGTAAAAAACAAGCAAATTGATATTCTATTAGTTGTAAATATGTTCCTTACAGGTTTTGATAGTAAATCATTAAACACGTTGTATGTAGATAAAAATTTAAAGTATCACGGTTTAATACAAGCATACTCTCGTACAAATAGAATTTTAAACGAAAAGAAATCACAAGGTAATATTTTAGCATTCCGTAACCTTAAAAATGCAACAGATGAGGCTGTTCGATTGTTTTCTGATAAAAATGCAAATGAAACGATTACGATTGCACCTTATGAAGATTATGTAAAAGACTTTAATGAAGCATACAAACATTTAATGAGTATTGCTCCAACCGTTGATAGTGTAAGCGATTTAGTAACCGAAGAAGACGAATTAAAGTTTGCAAAAGCATTTAGAGAAATAATGCGATTAAAAAATATATTAGCATCATTCACCAATTTTACGTTTGATGATACGTATATGAAAGACCAAGAGTTTAAAGACTATTCAAGTAAATATTTAGATTTATACGATAAGATTAAAACCAATCAGCAAAAAGAGTTAGTATCAGTATTAGATGAGATTGATTTTGAATTAGAATTAATTCATAGAGATGAAATAAATGTAACCTATATTTTAAAATTATTAGCCGAATTAAAAAGTGCATCTAAACAAGATAAAGCAAAAAAACAAAAAGAAATTATTGATTTAATTACAGGAGAAACGGAGTTAAGAAGTAAACGAGAGTTAATAGAGAAGTTTATATTAAAAAATCTTCCCGAAATAAGTAATGATGATAATATTGAAGAAGTATTTCATCAATATTGGCAAGAAGAAACAAAAATAGCATTGCAAGAATTAAGTAAAGAGGAAGCCTTAAACCAAGACAAAGTAGAAAGCATCATAAATAATTATCTCTTTACTGGAAGAATGGCAACCGAAGATGAGGTAATTGATTCCTTAGATCAACAGCCAAGTGTATTACAACGAGAAAGAATTAGCAACAGAGTTACAGATAAAATTCTCAATTTTGTAAAAACATTTATTAATGGAATATCAGGAGGTTAAGTTGGTTAATCAAATTAATGCTTAGTTCCCTGAATCTATTATTACAATCAATTCAGACAAAACTAAAGCCTAACCAAAATTAATAGTAAAACAGGTAATTATTACTTCATTATTACCCTTATGACTATAATAAGCAAACAATAACTATCTGTTTAAACATATTTGGGCTCTTTTATCTTTATTTAGATTGAAAAGAGAATAAACATTATTATCATCAAAAAAAGTGAGCAATTCGGTGAGTACTAATTTAGGAATGATTGTAAATAGCTAATTATTAGCATATTATAAATCTATGGATAGTCCCTCCGTCTCCACGATCAAAATAAAAATCCGCACGAAAGTGTGGATTTTTTTATTTCGGGAGGACAGAAAGCATAGCTTTTATGTCTGAAAGAAATAAAAAAATCATAGGCATGTGCTAGCATGGTAGTTTTTAATTTGCAGGACTGAAGGCAATAGGGTCCAGCGAAGCTAATCCCTCCGTCTCCACGATCAAATAAAAAAATGCTTAAGTGGATTGTGCAAAAAAATTGCCAAGCTCGCTTGAGCATTTTTTTGCCAATACGCTAAATGGCTAAGGCCATTTGAAAGCTGAATTGAGTTGGGATTTTATTAAAAAACAATCTGGCAATTAATCAAGACTGTTTTTTTTATCAAGATATTCTGCAAGAATATGTTGGAAAAAGTCCTATTTATTTGTCGCAAGTTCTTTCAAAAATGATTGATAAAGGGAAGGGATAATGCAAGCATTGTTAACTGATAAAATGAGATTGGTGCAACCTGTTTGTAAGTCAATAAAAGAAGAGCATAAAAGTATAGCTATTGCTGCTGAACCAAAGCATTTATTAAAAAAGAAATAAAATTACTTAACTCTCTATTATACTTTTCGTTAAAAAAGTATAATAAATAAGATTGCTATTTTACTTTTTTGTAAATTTGTACAATAAGAATTGTGATTATTTTACTTTTATGCAAAATTTTAAAGCAGGAACCTATATCAATCAAGGGTATTATAAAAGTTTTCAACCCACTCCAATTAACAAAAATTGGCAAATAGAAGACATGCAGGTTTTACAATTATTAAGCAGAGCCGATAGGCATTTAGGCAGGTTAGATATGTATTCAGAATATGTAAACATTGAATTATATATTCAAATGCATATTGCAAAAGAAGCCATTCAATCTTCTAAAATAGAAGGAACTCAAACCAATATTGAAGAAGCATTTTTATCAAAAGATGAAATAAAAATAGAAAAAAGAAATGACTGGGAAGAAGTACAAAACTATATCTCAGCAATGAATGAAGCTGTAAAAATGTTACATACGCTACCTTTTTCTTCACGGCTCATTAAACAAACTCATAAAGTATTATTACAAGGGGTAAGAGGCGAACATAAAATGCCTGGTGCATATCGTACTAGTCAAAATTGGATTGGTGGAGCCTCTATAAATGATGCTGTTTTTATTCCCCCAATACATACTACCATAAACCAATTAATATCTGATATTGAAAAATTTGCTAATGACGAGTTAAACCCGTTACCCGATTTGCTCAAAATTGCCATTATACATTATCAGTTTGAAACTATTCATCCATTTTTAGACGGTAACGGTAGAGTAGGCAGATTACTTATTACCCTGTATCTAGTAAACAAAGGAATATTGAAACAGCCCATTTTATATTTATCAGATTTTTTTGAGAAAAATAGAACCTTGTACTACGATAACTTGATGCGAACACGTACACATCATAATATTAATCAATGGCTTAAATTTTTTCTGACTGGTATCATTGAGACTACAAAAAATGGTGTTGCCACATTCGATGCAATTATGCAATTACAAAAAAATATAGACAGCAAATTAAAAGATATTGGTAGTAGAAGTGGTGATGCTCATAAAGTGGTGGAATACCTATATAATAAACCAATTATTGATGCACAAGCCGTAAGTACTATCATAAGTAAATCATTACGACCAGCATATAGCTTAATAGCTCTTTTAGAAAAATTAGAAATTGTAAAGGAAATTACAGGAGCTGAAAGAGGTAAGCTATACATATTTGAAGGTTATATTGATTTATTCAAAGAAACACAATTAGTATAAGTACAATAGGAGAAAAAGAAGCAGATAATTTGTGTAAAGATTTGTATGATTTCGAATATTTAACAAATATCGAAGGAATTGAATTGCAAGATGTTTTTTACGAGTTCGAACGAAAAGCAGTACATAAAGGATTAAAACCATAAGAATTTATTGGAAAAACAACAAGAAAAGCAAAAACTTTCGAAAATGCTTGGAATAATAATTTGAGTCATCAAATTTTTGAGTCATCAGATTAAGGAATTACCTAAGTTTAAAGAGGTCTGGAGAGGATTCAATAAGCAACTTCGAAACTTTGAAAAGATTAAATGAATAGTGATTTATTAGAGCCTTGCAAAAAATTCAAACAAATATCAGATATAGTATAATAACTACATGAAAATTCAATTTTGTTCAGACTTACATTTGGAGATGCTCCAAAACCAAAAATGGATTAAAGAGAATCCATTAATTCCTAATGGGGATATTTTAATCATAGCTGGAGATACTGATTATCTTGGGTCTGACTTTGGGCAACAAAATTTTTTCAAGAAAATATCTAATGATTTTGAGCAAAGCTATATTATTCCTGGGAATCATGAATATTATGGGGGGTTTGATATTTCGACAGCTTTTGGAAAAACTAATGAAAAGATATTTGATAATGTTACATTGTTGAATAATGACGTAGTATCATATAATGAGATTCAATTAATATTTTCTACCATGTGGTCATTAATTGGAAAGTTCAAGCATGAAATTATTAATGCTGTTGCAGATTTTCGAATGATTAATTATAAAGGTAAGCCATTAAGTGTAGAACATTTCAATCAATTGCATAAAAAATCATTTGAGTTTATTCAAAAGGAGGCTAGTAAAGAAGGACAAAAAATAATTATTACTCATCATTTACCAAATGATCTCTGTAATGCTGAAGAATTTAGAGGGAGTATATACAATGATGCGTTTTGCGTTGATAAAACAGACAAGCAATGCAATTATATTTTATCATAATGATAAAATAATACCACCCTATGTATCTTACAAGTGTTACATTTGAATGACCCCAATGTTACCAGATGTTAAATTACTTATTTGTTTTTATATATTTTCATATCCTGCTGAATTAAAAATAATTACAGTTAAATTTATATTTTTGCTAGAAGAGAAATTTTGCATTCCATATTTTTATACTAGACATTAAAGACTTAAGAAACTAACTTAGATATATGAAACTACTAAATACCATTGATATAATTATTATTCTAATGTATTTAATTACTATTGTAGTCATTGGATTGGTACTTAGGAAAAGAGCTCAACGCAGTAAGGATGATTATTTACTAGGAGGCAAGTCAATTCCTTGGTATATGTTAGGACTTTCTAATGCCTCTGGTATGTTTGATATTTCAGGAACTATTTGGTTGGTTGCGTTAATGTTTATTTACGGTATTAAAAGTGCTTGGATACCTTGGTTATGGCCGGTATTTAATCAAATATTCTTAATGGTTTACCTTTCTAAATGGTTACGAAGGTCTAATGCAACTACTGGTGCAGAGTGGATAGGTACCCGTTTTGGCTTTGGTAAAGGTGCCAAGTTATCTCATATTATTGTTGTGGTATTTGCCCTGGTTGTTTGTCTTGGGTATTTGGCTTACGGATTTATAGGATTGGGTAAATTTGTTGAAATATTTGTGCCATGGGAGCTCGCAAGTAATTATATTCCTTTTGACGTTGCACCGGAATATGTACCTCATTTCTATGGTACCGTTTTTACCCTATTCGCCGTTTTTTATTCTCTGTTAGGTGGTATGTCAGGTATCGTTTGGGCAGACGTGGTGCAGTTTGCTATCATGACCATTGCCGCATTGATTATAGGCTATTTAGGATTTCAAGCTGTGGGTACCGGTAGCTTAAATGTACCTGATGGATGGATGCATCCTTTTAAAGGAGAATTGTCCATAGATTGGAGTGAGATTATTCCGGAAGTAAACCAAAAAATCAAAGAAGATGGTTTTGGTTTATTTACCATTTTCCTATTTATGATGCTCTTTAAAGGGGTTCTGGTAAGTGTTGCTGGACCGGCACCTAATTATGATATGCAAAAAATATTATCGGCAAAATCTCCAGCCGAAGCCGCAAAAATGAGTGGCTTTGTTTCTGTGGTATTAATGCCTATTCGATATTTAATGGTTGCCGGTTTTGCAGCCCTCGCATTAATTTATTATGAAAAATTAGACCTCTTAAATGCCGAGGGAAATATTGATTTTGAATTGATCTTACCAACGGCAATAATGGAATTTGCCCCTGTTGGATTATTAGGATTACTATTGGCTGGTCTAATAGCCGCATTTATGTCAACCTTTGCCGGAACTTTAAATGCCGCTCAGGCCTATTTGGTTAATGATATTTATCTAAAATATACCAAACCGGAAGCCACTAGCAATCAAATTAAAAATATGAATTATATTACCGGAATTGTAGTGGTAATCATAAGTATTGTATTAGGGTTTTTTGCTGAAGATGTAAATTCTGTATTAAATATTATAGTCTCTGTACTCTATGGAAGCTATGTGGGTGCCAATATATTAAAATGGCACTGGTGGAGGTTTAACGGAGAAGGGTTTTTCTGGGGAATGGTTGCAGGGTTAGTTGCTGCATATATCGCTCCACAACTATTTCCTGAGGTAAATGAATTGTACTTATTCCCCATATTACTAGTCGTTTCCTTAATAGGAAGCATTGTTGGTACCTATTCAGCACCTCCTACGGATGAAAAAGTATTGAAAGCCTTTTACAAAAATGTAAGACCCTGGGGCTTTTGGAAACCAATCCACGATAAATTAGCCGCAGAAAATCCGGATTTTAAGAAAAATTCTGACTTTGGAAGAGACATGTTTAACATAGGTATTGGCACTATTGCACAAACCGCTTTGGTGGTTTTACCAATGTATATTGTTTTCAGACAAAGTACACCTGTTTACATTACCTTGGCTATTTTAGTAGTGTGTTTGTTCTTATTGAAAAAATACTGGTGGAATACATTAGAGAAAGCATTAGATTAATTAAAAGCATAACAAATTGAATAAGGTAATTGGCAATATAGATATGGTAAAAAAAAGTTACCAAAAATTAATTAGTAAAAAGAATACACCCATTTCTAAATCGAATGGTATTTATCATAGATATAAATACCCTGTCATAACTGCTAAGCATATACCAATACATTGGCGATACGACCTCAACCCAACTACCAATCCTAATGCATTAGAACGCATTGGATTTAACGCGACTTTTAACGCCGGTGCGATGAAATGGAAAGGTAAATATATATTATCAGTACGTGTTGAAGGAAATGATAGAAAATCGTTTTTTGCCATTGCAGAAAGTCCGAATGGAATTGATAATTTTAAATTTTGGGATAAACCCTGTGTTATTCCCGAAATTAAAGGAAATCCGGACACCAATATTTATGACATGCGTCTGATCAATCATGAAGATGGATGGATATATGGTGTATTTTGTACTGAAAGAAAAGATGTAGATGCCCCTGAAAATGATACTAGCTCTGCTGTTGCAAATGCAGGTATTGTTAGAACTAAAGATCTTAAACATTGGGAACGTCTACCCGATCTTATTTCCAATACCGGACAGCAACGTAATGTTGTGCTTCATCCGGAGTTTGTTAATGGAAAATATGCCATGTATACTCGCCCGCAAGATGGGTTTATTAGTGTAGGTGGAGGTGGTGGAATTGGTCTTGGTTATATTGATGATATGACAAATCCTGTTGTTAAAGATGAAATTATTATTAATAACAAAGTATATCATACTATTTATGAGCTTAAAAACGGTCTGGGACCGGCTCCTATAAAAACAAATAAAGGTTGGTTGCATTTGGCTCATGGTGTAAGAAATACTGCAGCTGGATTGCGATATACTTTATATATGTTTATGACAGATCTTAACGATATCTCAAAAGTAATATATCAGCCTGCCGGTCATTTTATGGCTCCTATCGACAATGAAAGAATTGGAGATGTTTCAAATGTTTTGTTTTCCAATGGATGGATAGCGGATGAAGATGGTACCGTTTATATATATTATGCTTCCTCTGACACGCGTATGCATGTTGCCGTGTCAACAATTGATATATTATTAGACTATTGTATGCATTCTCTTGTAGATAAATTTACTTCTGCTAATTCGGTTCAAACGATAATGGATCTGATTGATAAAAACAAAGGCCAATATTGAGGATCTGATTTAACCCGGATTAATTACTATTGCTTACAAAAGCAATATGCTTACTGTCTTTTGACCAACTTGGAACATTGATACTTCCTTGTCCACCGTAGATATAAGCTATAATTTTAGCATCACCGCCTTCTATAGACATCAAACGTAATGTGCAATGCTTATAAAAAGGGTGTTCTCCAAAATTAATACTAGGAGGAAATGAAATAAATGCAATCTTTTTACCATCGGGAGAAACGTGTGGAAACCAATCTTTATAATTTGTGTCAAAGGTTAATTGTTTAGGACTGCTACCATCAGCATTCATACGCCATAATTGCATGTTTCCGGTTCGGTTTGAATTAAAATAGATATATTTTCCGTCAGGTGAATACTCAGACCCATCATCTAAATCTTTAGTATCAGTTAACTGAAACTCTCTTCGAGTTTCAATATCAATACCATATAAATCATATTTACCATGGCGATGTGCAGTATAGATCATTGTTTTATTATCCGGAGAAATTCCATGTAAATAGGAGGGACCAACACCGTCATTTGTGATTTTTCTAGGCATGGCATCTCCCTTGGGATCCATAACATATATAGAAGAAGCACCACCATCTTCTTGATTGTGATGGCTGATTCCTAATATTTTTTCATCAAAGGAAAATACATGGTCATTGTTATTGTCAATGGCAAACCCCGTATTGATCTGTTTTACTCCTTTGGAATCAAAATTATATCGGTATAGAAATCCATTTGAATTATAGACCAACTCCTTATCATTATCCACCCAATTGGGGGCTTGCAGTGAATGTTTTGAATGAAATAATACTTTTCTATGTCCGGTTTCTACATTCAAAATTTCTAGGTTGCTCCCAAGATATTCTTGATAAGGTTGATAGTCTGGTGCTACCGGTTTAATAATTCTTACATTACTAAAAATTGCTTTTTCAGATACCTCCTGATTGTGAGAACAAATGTATAAACCAACAAACACTTCATTTCTCAATGTAACATCTTCAATTTTAACTACCCTAAATGGCATTCCAAATTTTGCGGTCGACATATAATAGCTATCCCCTCTACGCTCTAATTGAACAACATCTGGAGCGTTATTTTCCGAACTTATCTCTTCGGTAATAGCACCCTCTTTACGTCTAAATTGCAGTGATGTTAATCCGTCTCCATGAATAGAAGCATTTACATGAGCCGAATTTCCGTTTAAATTTTCACGAATAATCCATCCTATTTTTCTATGAGGATCGGCACCATCTCCAACAAATTTTATATGTGCCCTAAGAATAAAGTCGCCTTGAATAGATGTATAAAGGTATTGAAATTGGTCAGATGTTCCCCACATATTAATCCCAGCACCGCTAAGTGTATATTCTTGTGTATCACTATTGTATTCTGTAGTTCCTTTGATCAATGGATTGCCAATATTTATTTGATTTTCAAAAATCCCTAATGTGCTACTGTCATTTACCTGATGTGTATTCTGAAAGTTTGAAGGAATAGGAAAAAAAGCAGTGCTTAAAAAAAAAGTAAGTATAAAACTAGCCCATATAATTGTCTTCATATTTATTATTTTTTTATTTAGAATTCTACACATTCTTCATTCAGAATGACGGTTGAAATATCAAGTATACCTCAATTTGCAACATTACAGGTTGACCGTATACTCTTACCTATTGTTTAGACATTTACTTCATTCCTTACAAGCCAAAAAACCTTGGCAAAAACATAGATATTGACGGAATATAAACAATCAACATCAAGACTATTATCATAATGGCAAGAAATGGCAATAAAGGTTTTACAACTTGTGAAACTGAAACTTTTGCAACACCACTTCCTACAAAAAGTATTGTACCAACCGGAGGTGTACACAAGCCAATACATAAATTGAGCACCATTACAATTCCGAAATGTACCGGATGCATGCCTAACTCCGTAACCACCGGTAAAAATATTGGGGTAAATATCAAAATTGCCGGAGTCATATCCATAAATGTACCTACAACCAATAATATTACATTTATAATTAAAAAGATCACTATTGGATTGCTAAATTTATCCAATAAAAAATTACTCATTAATTCCGGTATCCCTTCAAAGGAAAATAACCAAGACATTGCCATTGAAGTACAGATTAAAAACATAACTACTGCTGTTGTTTTTGCACTGGTCAATAAAATTGATGGAAAATCCTTGGTATTCACTTCTTTATAAATCAAGGCCAATATAGCTGCGTACAATACTGCAATTGCCGATGCTTCTGTTGCTGTAAATATTCCTGCAACAATACCTCCAACAACTATTACCAACAGCAATAAACTAAAAAAAGCTCTTCTAAAATGTTTCCAAATTTCCGAAATTGGAGCTCTTTCTCCTTTTGAAAACCCTTTTTTAATCGCCACAAACGCCACATAGCCTATTATAAACATGCCTAATAAAATTCCGGGCAAATACCCCGCAATAAATAATGCGGCAACTGAGGCGGCACCTCCGCTTGCTAAAGCATAAACTATCAATACATTACTAGGTGGAATTAACAAACCTGTGGTTGAAGATGTTATATTTACTGAAGCACTAAATTCTCTTGGATACCCTTCTTCTTCCATTCTATCTGTCATTATACTACCAATAGCAGATGCTGCTGCTACAGCAGAGCCGGAAATAGCACCGAATAACATGGCAGCCAATACATTTACATAAGCCAACCCACCAGGTAGACTGGCAACCAATGATTTTGCAAAATTAATAAGTCTATTGGCTATGCCTCCACGTTTCATAATCTCACCTGCCAGTACAAAAAACGGAATGGCTAACAAGGCAAAACTATCTAATCCGGTTGTCATTCGTTGGGCTATGGTGGTTAAACCGGGCATCTTATCAAGATTGAGCAATAAACTAATGGTTGTTGAAATACCTATGCTGTAAGCAACCGGGACTTTAAGCATCAATAAAACAAAGAAACTTATAAATAAAACTAATATGCTTATAACTTCTAAACTCATTTTAATTGTTTGTTGTTGTTCATCAAATTTTTTATATGATATACTGAAAAATACATTATTAGTAATCCACTAAAAGGCAAAATGGCATAAATATAGCCCAATGGAATACGCAATGTACCGGACAGTTGCTCTAGATGTAATGTAGTATATACCAAATTTAGTCCGCCAATTACCATAACGATCAGTGCGAACAGCAAAATAAATAATTCTATAAGAATTGAAACTTTCTTCTGGTTTTTTAACGAGAATTTTTGATATAAAAAATCCATTGACAAATGCTCTCTTTTAGCATTTAGATAAGCTGCTCCTAAAATGGATAGCCAGATCAATGCAAAACGTGCAAATTCTTCAGTAAAAGAAAACGAAGTATTCAACACATACCTTGAAAAAACTTGCCATAACACATCAATTACCAATAAACCAAAGATAATGACCAAAAACACTTCAATTATTTTGTTTATTTTATTAAAAATGACCTCAGAACGCTTCATAATTATTGGGCTTGGATTTGATTTACCAATGTTGCCATAGATGGATTATTCTTTTTAAACTCCTCTAATACAGATGCCGCTTTTCCAGCAAATAATGATTTTTTTGGTATGATAATTTCAACCCCGGCTTCTTTCGCTTTTTTCATTGATTCAGTAACGGATGCGGCCCAATATTCCTTTTCCGCTTGTGCAGATTCATCAGCAGCCTCTTGTATCCATATTTTTTCTTCAGGTGATAATTTTTCCCAATATTTTGTACTAATAATTAAAACATCCGGTATTGAAGAATGCTCATCAATAGTATAATATTTACTTACTTCATAATGATTAGAAGACACAAATGAAGGTGGATTGTTCTCTGCACCATCAACAACCCCTTGTTGAATTGCAGTATATAATTCGCCGTATGCCATGGGTGTTGCAGAACCACCTAAAGCATTTACCATGTTAATGGCCATTTGATTATTCATCACTCTAATTTTGAGTCCTTTTAAATCGTCCGGGGTTCTAATTGCTTTTTCTTTTGTATAAAAGCTTCTGCTACCGGCATCATAATAACACAATCCGCGAAGCCAATATTTGCTTCCTTTTTCTAATATAGATTTCCCTATTTCTCCTTCCAATACATCAAAATAATGTGTTTTATCTCTAAATAGATATGGAATCCCTAAAACGTTATATTCGGGTACAAAATTAGAAAGGGTTGCTGCACTCACTTTAGTTACGGCAACACTTCCAATTTGTAATAATTCTAAAACTTCTCTTTCTGAACCCAATTGACCATCTGGGAAAATTTTTATTTTTAATTTCCCTTCCGATTTTTTTTCTAAAGCTGTTTGAAAAGCCAATATCCCTTTATGAACAGGATGTGTTTGGGGTAGAGTGTGAGCTAAATACAATACTTTGTTTTCTGAAAGTTCATTACAAGAAAGCATTCCAGTTAAAAGAAATAAAAAAAAACACCATCGCAATAGTTGATAAAGCATATTTTATTAGTTAATTGATACTTCTAAAGGTGACTTTAATTTTGTGGCAAATGCGTTCAGATAATTCTGCCAATCCTCATTATTGCTAAATTGTCCACTCTTTTTCCATCCAAAACCAACATAGCAAATAGCTTTTTTATCATTCAATTTTATTTGCATAAAACTATTACTTAAATCTTTTTTATCCGTTTCATATTTTTCCATATCAGAAATAGATTCCGGTTCTGCAATTACAGCAGTTCCTAATGCTGAACCCTCAAGAGGCTCCCAATAACTTATCCATCCATTTTTATCGTTTTCCGTAACTGTTCCTTTTTTTTCATGCAGCGTTAATCCTACGGAAACCTTATCTGAACCCGTTATTGAAATTTCAAATTTTGATAGATTATTTCCTTTATCTAAAGTAATAATTCTATGCTCTTTTATAGTATTTCCTGCAGCATCCCAATCAGCATATTCTAAATAAAAACTGGTACGGATTGGTCCGTTCATCAAAGTCTTATATTTGATAAAGTTTTTAGAAATATAATAAGTGCTATCTTTTTTAATGGCAATTCCCCCACATCCTCTACTAGTACCTACATGAAAATTATCTAGGCCTTCACCTGTATCTTCGTGATAAGTTCCGGTTCCTTCTGCATGTTTTTTATACCATTTATTAATGATAGGGTATTCTACACGTTTTAACCAACAATCAACGCCGCTTGAGAGCGTGCCACCCTCAACACCATCTTCAAACATTTTTTGTGCCGTTGGACCAAATACCCTAAAGGCAACCTTATCATTTTCCCAGGCATAATCATCTGTTCGTTCAGGAACAAAACGGGAATAGCAAATTTCTTTAGGGTTAATACCCTCTTTTGAGATTTTAACTACTGTAAATGTTGAGTGAGTATTTGGATTAACATTGGGTTGAAAAAGCATAACATCTGCCTTCCCATCACCATTATTATCAACATATTGTATGGTTTTCGGAATCTCTTTAATATCTAATATCCCATAACTTTCTAAACTATCTTTATCAGTTAAGTTAAGATCAGTTTTAGAAATTTCAACAGTTTCAAAATCTCGAAGAATATCTAAATTATTTTTAACGGTAATTGTTTTGATTGCTGTATTACAAGAGGTTAGTAATACAATAGTAAACAAAAAAAGTAATTTTGATTTTATTATAAATAGCATATGGGTTTTTAACGTTTAAATAATTGGACAGTATTATAGTTAAATAAATGTAATAATTATGTTCACTGGATGTAACATGAAATGGATATGTATGAAAATGACCCTCAACATCAAACCAAGACTCTTGATATTTTACCATTTCCCTTTGTCATAAAGTGAGAAAGTGAAATACTTTTTATTCCCGTCACCGCACGATTGTATTGTGTGATTTTTTGTTCTAAAATAACAAGCCCATCAACCACAGCAAAGTCAACAAAATATAAACCTTCCGGATTATGAAACATGCCCCGCCGACAGGAGGGTTTATAATTTCTACTCATGTGCTAAAAGTAACAGTTTTTCTGTATATTTTAGTTATTAATCATGTTTTTTTTGTTTCTTACTTACGCACACGAGTGGACTCGTAACGTTCATTACATAGTATGATTAAGAAATCACAACAACGGTATAGTGATTTATATAGCAGAAGGTGTTGACTATTTGCAAGTTTTTAAGAAATTGTAAATTTATTTTTTGTAATCTGTCAAAACAAAATTTACATCCCATTTTCATTTATTGCTAATTTCTTTGGTTTCCTTTAATTCAAAACTCCACATTTTTGACTAAATTTACATAGTTTTTCACTTATTCAATATAGTTAGTTTGAATACTAAGGTGCTATATATCTCTGTTCTTTTATGGATCTTTTGCTTTTTAAAAGCATATGGTCAAATAAAAGACGTTGATTTAGTAAGAATAAATTCTGAAGCAACAGATTTTTACCATCTCAACACCGAAGGTGGTATGGAACAAAACAGTATCACGACCGTTGGACAAGATAGCATTGGACAAATGTGGTTTGCATCAAAAGATGGTTTACTTCGTTATAACGGAAAAGCTTTTTTTGTTTATAAACATAAACTCAGTAACCCACGTTCTATTGGTAATAACTTTGTGCATTCCATCTTTGTTTCTAAGGATGGTGGTGTTTGGGTAGGTTCAATTGGATTAACTAAATATCACCCAGAAACCGATGATTTTGAACCTATTCTACCGAGTTTACTTTCAGACATTGAGGTATTATCGATTTCACAAGATTCAAATGGAATTCTTTGGTTTTTAGACAAAAATTCAACATTATTTCGCTATGATGATACTACAAAGGAATTACGGTCATTTGTTTTGAATACGAATGATAATCATGATGTAAAACCAGAGCTTTGCAGACTATTAATGACCAAAAAAGATAGGCTTTTTATCACAACTAACCAACCCTATTTTATAGAATTTAAACCTTTTACGGGTGATTTTCATACCACCTATTTTATGAGTGAAAGTGAGATAAAGACACTTCCTAAATTCAAAAATAATGCTTTGAGTATAATGGAAGATCATAATGGTGATATCTGGTTAGCCTCAATATTCGGTTTTGCTGTAAAGTATAATCTAGAAGGAGAATCTCTTACACGTTACAATTTTGAGTTGGATCTTTCTAAGAAAAAATACTATAGTTGTATGTTTATTTTTGAAGATACTGACACCAACATTTGGATTGGAACTTGGACAGGTGGATTATTAAAAATTTTACCAAATAGACAAGAATTTTCTCGTTTGATGCCTAAACCGAGCAATTTAGCCTCAATTACAAACAGTATTATCACTTCTGGTATTCAAGATAAGGCTGGATACTTATGGTTTGGTACTGAGTTTTCCGGTTTGAATATTTTGAAACAAAACAAAAAGTTTTCAATTTTAGCACACAATTCGAGTGTTGAACAATCTTTACCTGCGTTTCCCTACACTAAGGCTATTAAAGATTTTAAAGGACGTGTGTGGGTAGGAACAGATGAAGATGGTTTGTATTATTTTAATCCAAAAGATAAAAAAGCATATAAGACAACGCATCCTATTCTAAAGAAACCCACACGCATATTTACACTTTTAAACGGAAAGAATGACATCCTGTGGATTGGAACTGGAATAGGTTTGTATCAATACAATTTGCGTACTCAGGATGTAGCATATTACCCAAGAAAAAAAGATAATTTTAATAGCCTTGGCGGTAGAAATGTAGTTTCACTTTGTCAGGATTATGATGGGAATATTTGGGTCGGAACGATACATGGCGGTTTGACGAAACTTGTAGTAAGTTCTGAAAAATTTTATCGTTTTATGCCGGATGAAGACAATCCAAATAGTCTTAGTTATAAATATGTGTCGGCGATTTTTCAAGATTCTAATCGAGATATATGGGTTGGGACATTAAAAGGTTTGAATAAATTTAATCCCGCTTCCGGTAGTTTCACAATTTTTAAACCAACTCAATCCAATTCAATAAGTTCTGAACGTATAAATTGTATATATGAAAAAAATGGTAGTTTATGGATTGGAACAGATGGAGGTGGATTGAACGAGTACAATCTAACAACAAAAGAGTTTAGACATTATTTTGATAGCGATAATCCAATAACTCACAATATTAAAGCAATTACAAGTGATGACAACAATAACCTTTGGTTATCATCAACACATAATCTTCTTAAATTTAATCTTGAATCGAAACAATTCATTAATTATTCAGCTTCAGACGGATTAGAAAATGAAATGTATATTCAAGATTATGGATTGCAACAACTACAGTTTTTTGAAAATTTTGCAACCAAAGATTCCAACGGATATTTGTACTTTGGAGGTATTGGCGGATTAACTTTCTTTCATCCTGATAGTTTACTGCTAAATTCATACAAGCCACCTATATTAATTGAAACTTTTTTAGTAAATGGCAAAAAAAGACCAATCAAAAACACTAATGATATAGTTCTAAAATGTGATGAAAATCATTTGGAATTTACCCTTACCGTTTTGAATTTTATCCAACCCGATAAAAACACATATGCCCATTATTTGGAAAACTACGATTCTGAATGGATTTATGACGGATCATCCAATCATATTGGATATTTTAATCTGCCAAAAGGAAAGTACAAATTTCATTACAAAGGCACTAATAACGATGGGGTTTGGAACAAAACATTAACACCTATTGCTATAACTATACTTCCAGCTTTTTATCAAACGACTGGTTTTTATATTTTACTTATTGCTTTATTGTTACTGTTGTTGCTGGCTTTTGTTTTTTATAAAAGATATATAAAAAAGAAAATTGAAAAACAAAAGAAATTATCTCGTTATGTTTCCTCAACACTAGATGTTAAAAAAGCTAAAGCTATAAATGAAAAACTGCTAGCCCGTTTAGCACAAGACGACTTATATTTGGAAGCCGACCTGTCCTTACATAAATTGGCAGAAGAAATTGAGATCAAACCACACGATTTATCGCAAGTTATAAATCAATATCACAAAAAGCATTTCCAAGATTTTATCAATACATACAGAATCAAAGCTGCCAAGAAACTGCTTCGGGAAACTGCACTAAAAATTGAGGCCGTGGCCTACGATTCCGGATTCAATTCCATTAGTACTTTCAATGTAGCATTTAAAAAAGAAACTGAATTAACACCTTCTAAGTATAGAAAAAAATATAAGAATTCCGATAGATCTTAATCTAATTCTATTGAAATTATAAATTCAATAGAAATATTTAAACATGTATATTGTTGATTATATGTGATTTAAATAAAAAACACTACTGCATTTATAACAAATAAATGTTTTTGTAATAGCCCATCCTATTTTTACCGAAAATTAACCAAAGATGGAAAAGCGGTTTTTTATTTTATTCATTTCATTAAGTTCCTTTTTATTTTCTAATTCCCAAGATCTTCATAAGATCAATGAAAAAAAACCGTTCAATATTTCTGGAAGTCTTATGACTAGTCTCAATTATAATGAATCCTCAAATTCATTTCAATCTTACGAACCTTTTTCTTTTCTCGTTTCAGTAAATCTAACACCAAGTATTTATGGTTTTAGCTTTCCACTTTCTGCAAATTATAGTAAGATGAATAAAAGCTTTAACCACCCATTTTATCGTTTTGGAATAAGTCCCACTTATAAATGGGTAAAGTTAAATTTAGGACATAGAAGTACCAATTTCTCAAAATATTCCGTCTCAGGACAGAAGTCTTTTGGTGCAGGAATAGAATTAACTCCAGGGAAATTCAGAATTGGCTTTATGTATGGTAAGTTTAGACGTGAAAAAGGCTTCAGTACTATTAACCCTTACGACGATTTTGATCAAAATGATTATTCCCGTAAAGGTTATGCCGCTAAATTAGGTTATGGTACAACTAAGAATTTTGTAGATGTGGTTTTTATGCGGATAGCGGATAATATGGATGATTATGCGAACAACACGCTAAATATTAATCCCGAATCAAATGTTATAGCCTCTGCAATAACAAAATTTTCATTGGGTAAACATTTTGCATTTAATGCAGAAGTAGCGGCATCTGTTATAACTGAAAATATGTTTGCTAACCCTTCAGAACCTGAAGATATTCCTAATATGTTACAAGGTTTTGAAAACTATTTTAATATCAATTCTTCATCAAATGTAGCTATGGCTAATGAATTTGGAATTAATTACAATATCAAAACATTTACAGTTGGGTTACAATACCAACGTGTTGACCCTGAGTACCGTTCATTAGGTACCTATTTTATTAGAAACGATTTTGAAAATTATACGCTAAATAGTAGCTATAGATTTAAAAAAGGGATCATTTCAGGTAGTTTGGGTATTCTTAAAGATAATTTAAAAAATACAAAGATAGCACAAACCAATAGGGTTGTTAGTCGGCTTAACCTATCGCTCAACCCCACTAAAGTATTTAGTGTAAATGCCAATTACAGCAATTTTAGTGCAAAACAAACGGAAGGCAGACTCCCATTAAATGATACCATTAAATTGTATCAGGTAAATAAAAATATTTCAATAAGCCCACAACTAAGATTTGTTAATGAAAACAATTCAAGCATTATTATGGCAAACTATACGTATGCAGATATGAACGATAAAAACGCCTTTGCCCAGTATGCCGTACCTGTGGTTAGTAACACAGCTTTTGTGCAATATAACTATAACCTTACTAAAAGAGGTTTGGGTGCATCAGCCAATATTAATTATACAGATTTTAAGGCAAATATAGCTCATATAACCAGCATTGGGCCAACAGTTTCCGCAAATAAAACCATGCTTAAAAATAAAGGAACATTGATGCTAAGTTGCTCTTATTTATGGAGCGAGAACAATGCTGTTAAAGGGAATGTTATCAGTGGGCGTACCAGTTTTAAATATAAAATATCAAAAAAACAACAAATAAAACTGAACTATTTTATTACTAAAAGCAATTATCCTGATAATGCCAATGTAATGGCATACAATAATTCACGCGGGGTATTGGCATATACATATCAATTCTAAAAATTAACAAAATGAGATACTTAAATAAAATTTGGATCATTTCGGGTTTACTAATTGGATTTGCCTTGAGTACGTATGCTCAAACGGTTGCCGCACCAGTTACTGTTAGCGTAAACGTTACACCACCTTATTCACCTTATTTGCAGGATTATATAGATAATCCGAATAAGTTGATGGTTACTTTATATTACTCAGGTTTTAATGAAGCTCCATTAGATGTTTATTTAAGAGGAAGCCTTTCTGGTAGTTCTGGAGGCGTAAATATTTATACGAACCCCGATAATTTTCCATCCATACCGATTACATTACAAAATGGGATGGCTTACCAATTAACAGCTGATGATTTAGATGCAATTTTTGGAAATAGAAATGCAATATATGATGGTTTATCCAGTCGTGATATGATGCTTAATGGTGCTTTGCCCGAAGACCTTTATGAAATTTGCATCCAGGCCTTTCATCATGATACCACACGTCCGGCGTCAGAAGGATCTCCATTTGGTTGTGGCCAATTTGTAATTAGCAATTTGGAGCCACCTTTTATTACCATGCCATTTTGTGGAGATGAAATACAGGAACAAAACCCTCAAAATATACTCATAAGTTGGATGCCACCTGCAACAGCGGGCTCATTATTTTATTTATTTAGAATGATTGAAATACCAATAAATGCAGGTATTGACCCAATTGATGCGATAAATGATGCAAATTATGCCGCCATTTACGAAGAAGAAATATATGATATAACTTCAGTTTTATTGACCAATGACAAGGTGCAATTGGCTCCCGGTAATTATTATGTGTTTACCGTACAGGCATTGTCTGATGGTGTTTATTTTATAAAAAATGATGGACTAAGCCAAGCTTGTTGGTTTACATATAAAGGAGAAGAAGAAGAAAAAGTATCAGATAACATAGCTCAAATTGATTTTGGTGACAATCTATTAGATGAATTTCAAGGACAATTTGAACAATTACCAAACACTACAGTTAGTGGTACATTGTTTTATAAGATTCCAGAAAGTGGTTATACCACCATGTCCCATACTACTTCAAGCCCCGTAGTAGGTAATAAAACCTCAGTTAGAACTGATATGCAAGGTGTAAACTATACAGTAATGAGCAATGTTGCTTCCAGTTATGTTGGTAATGCCTCTACCAATTATGTTGGTATTTCAGATCCTGCTACGACTGTTAGTCGAAAATCATATGTCGAGAATCCTGTAACGGAAAATGACAATTACAATACTATAACAAGATCACCACCAAACGGAAGAGGTTTGTTGCATAAGGATACCCAGACCATAGATACCAATAAACCACTGGCAAAAACACGGGTAAGGTTGGTAGTTCGTTTGGCTGAAATAATTGAAGGTGATGAATTCCCGCATTTTGGTGTCGCAGCAATGAGGTTGGATGGTCCAGATGTAAATGTACTAAAAGACTTAGATGGTAATTTGAGGGAATATTATGTATATAATAATACTGGTATGGTGTTAGACGAAACTGAGACAGATGAAAATGGTAATTTTTCATTCGATTTTAAAAATGATTTCGCCACAGGCACTTGTTCTGGATATCATAATGGTGTGGACAATGAGTTTTATTTACCTGCTGATGTTATGGACAGATTAGGTATTGATAAAACAGGAAGGCCCGTTAGAGACCCAGTAGATAGAAACCCACAAGATATGCTTGAAGCTATGGTTCGTAACGCAATTGATATGTTTTCAGGCATAGGTAATGATCGAGAACCTTTGGGTAATCCTCTAGAATCTTCGGTAATGACCCCCTTGATGGGTACAGTCCCCACCTCAGAAGAGGTAAATGCCTATTTATGTTTAAAAGTAGAAGTGGTTAACCAGAAATTCTGTTCACCGGATGTCGATATTTTTGCGATGCCTGGTGATAATGTGGATGTTGGTAATCAAGTAGCTCTATTAAAAACCTATAATGCAGCTATTTCTGTAGTGTCTGATGATACTACTCCGCAAATGATGGCTCCTGGTGAAGGAATTTCAAATGTAAGAGTTAAGTTTTTACGTAATGTTCAAGAGCTAGGTAAAGAACATCCTGTTGTGTTAGAGGAAGAAGGTCAGCTATTGGATGAGAACAACATGACGTTTATGGCTGGTGGAGAATTTAAGAATGTGGTCATTGATAAAACTGACGAAAATGGACAATTACCCTTGGTTAGAAACCTGGTTAAATATTGGATTAATGAGCCTTCTAATAATCAGTTAACCAAGGATAATTTAATGAAACCTGTACAAATAGAGAGATTGAATATGTCATTCAAAGATTATGATGAAGATTACTTACTCTCAATTGAAACACGTCAAAACGATAAGGTAGAAGGGCAATACGAGAATGTAATTTGGAATTATGAAAGCCAATTTGGACGTTTTAAAGCAACAACAGAAAACAGTGTTTCATCCTCGGTAGAATATAATCATACCTATCAAGCACCTACCCTTGAACTCACATATGTTATGAGGCCCAATAAACCTGAAATAAAAGGACGTGTTATGGCGGAGAGCAATCTAGAAGGACAGGGAATTGAAGGAGCTGAAGTAGTATTATTTACTCAAGAGGAATTTAGGAGTTATGATGAAAGTGATGATCAAACGAATTACTTTAACCATGAATTTATAGACAAAGCTTCTCTAGAATTAACAAATGTATTTACTATTGACTCTGTTATTTATACAGATGTAACAGGCTTTTTTAGATTTAAAGATTTATCTGTAGAACTAACTGATGCTAATAAAGCTAATGGTCCTTTTAGAAGAGTAATGATTATAAAAGAAGGGTATAAAACTAAAATATACAACCCATTCAACAGCCGGCCTTATAATTTGAATAACGGACAATTAAATGATTTGGGCAATATTTATCTAAGCCCGTCAGATACTTTAAAGGGCAAGGTCGTTAACGAAGATGGAGAACCTGTATTGGCCCATGTAAGTGCCAATGATGGACCTATGTACAGAACTGATGGTGTAGCTCAAAATTTTGATATTGCTGCTAAAAAAAACAACAATACAATTAAAATAGCACCACGTTTAAGTGAATATTTTGATATAGAATATAATGATGTATCCACAACATCTGAACGCCAAACCTTTATGGTTTATAAATGTTTACATCGATTGTCTTTACGAGTTACAGGAGATCAAGGTAAACCTATAATACTTGCGAAAGTAGTGGTTGGAGATAGTTTGGCATACGGTAATACAGATTCTAACGGTACTTTTAAGGTTTCATTTGCTTCGCCAGATGATCAGTTTGTACTCAAAATAACGGCACCAAATTATTCGCCTCATCAATCCATACTTAATTTGGAAGAGTCTGAAGACTGGATAAGCAAAAGTCGTGAATTAACACCTTCGTTTAGGATTTCCGGGTTTATTAGTAATGCACAAACCAAAGAGAAAATTCCTAATGCAAGTGTATTTGCAGAATTGAATAATACAGACGGTCACCAACTGTATATTGAAGCGACAACGGATAGTGAAGGGCATTATATATTAAAAGGAATTCCTTGGGATTACAAGTCTTTAGAATTGCATATAGAAAAAGAGGGGAACAATCCTAGTTATATCGGAAAAGTGGCTGAAATAGCTGTAAGTTCACTGCCACTTGCCAAAAAAGTTTTCAATTTTGAACTTACTTCTGTTGAGGGTTGGGATTTAAGTCAAATTCTTGGTTTTCCCATGCGAGTAGAAGGCTTTACAAGGCACTTAAACAATAGTAATAGAGCTATTATAAAGGGCTATTTGCACCATATGCCCACTACAGTAGGTTTTACCATACAAGAAGAAGATGCCAAAGTGTTTTTTACCGCTATGGTAGAGAAAAATACTAATGGAAAAGTAGTGCCGGTAGATGATGAAATAGCATTGGACAATATTCAAATACCCGTAAAACTCAATAATGTTTTTACCGCCATGTTAAAGAAACCAGTATATAATGATGGTGTGCCTGTTGCTGCAAAAAAATTAACCTTGGAAAAATTGAGCGACGTTCAAGGCCAGATAAAATCCGGTGTTAAAATAGATTTAGAGTTCAACCGAACTGCCTATAGTTTTGATGGTGATTTCTATGTAGGCGATAATACAAATTCTTATGCGGCTACTGTTTTTAAATCAAATCTTGATAATATTGCTTATAGTAATAGACGACCTGTATTCGATATTGGTTTTGACTATAATAATGCTTTTCAACCTTTTCCTAAAGCCATCAAAGACTATACGGTATTCAAGTTTAACGCCGATGCAGATTTGGATGAATCCTATTTGCAAAATAATAGAATTAGTTTAAAAACAACGCTTCACACAGCAATTCCTATAGGTGATAGTAATTCTGGTTTAGATTTAAAACTGCCAATTGGCTCGGTTATCATCACACAAAATAGTATTAACATAGAAAAAACAACCACTGAAGAATTTTCTTTTATGTTAGAAAATTGGAAAGTAGATGCCAAGGAGAATTGGGATTTTGACAAAAAAGAAGAGGCTATTGTTTTGCCGAAAGTGTTGATCAGTTCAGAAAAGGGTTTAAGTGCAACAGTAACCAATTTAAAGGTAAGGCGAGATCATCTATGGGATGGAGAAGTTGCATTGGGCGATGGTCTTAGTTTAGGTGGTATTGCTCCATTAACAATTTCAGATGGTATTGAGTCTATACTATTTAATTATGACGAAGGTATTGGGCATTACACCATTAGTTTAACAGGTAAAACAGATTATGAAGCTGTTGCCTATGTTGATAAAAAATACTTGAAAGAAGCAGATAAGGAATTAGAATTCAATTCTGTAATGCTCATAAGTAATGACGATCAAAAATTGAATGTTGCGAGCAGTATTAAATTCTTTAATATTCTAGAACTTGAAAATGTTCAATTAATGTCAGGTAACGGTTTTTTCAGTTTAGAAGGAACCCCCATTTTAGGAGCTCCCGATTTAGTGGCTTCCAGTGCAGTGATTTCTTATCACCAGCAAGAAGAACCACCGGTAGTAACTTCTTTTGATGGTTTTATCGATTGCGGACATGGTGTTACCTATAATATGGGAGTAGGTATGGATAAATATCAATTGAGCAAAAACTTATTTACTAATGAAGGTACCTTAACAGTTGCTCCTTCTGAAGAAGAGGGAGATCCAAAAAATGATAGTTTTAACTTAGACGGTAAACTCATCGTAGAGCCAAATTCAGCTGTTATTGAACTTGATAATCAACCTTTTATGTTAGGTAGTAAAGAGCTTAACATTTTTAATTTAGTAGAAGGTAAAAAAAGTGAAATTGTTGCAAGCATTCCGAATAATACTTGGAATTTATTAAACTATTATGCAAAACCAATAGAAGGTTGGCCAGGTTTAAAAACAGAAAATACCCTGCATTTTACAGTTAACGGTAATATTACCGCAAGCAGTGACAACCTAAGAGTAGATAATATAAATATGGGGTTTGGCACAATGAATTTGTCCTTTAATTTTACTGATCCAAGTCTGAGTGGAAGTATTAATACGACTGGTAATTTAAATATGGGTTTTGCTAAATTAGATCAGACCGAAATAAAAATTCGAATAGATAAAGAAGGCTATTATTTAATGGCAACTACTGGTATACAAATAGGTGTAATATTTCCCAAGTTGACGGGAGGTTTAATTATTGGTTATTCAGATGATGATCTGAATCTAGAATCAGCAAGTATTCTACATGGTTTCAATGTAGGAAGACCAAACTTTAGAAATGGCTTACATGGTTTCTACGCCATAGGCCAATGTGGTTATAGTGAAAACTTTGGTCTCTTTGGATATAACGTATTTGAACTTAAGGTCGGTATAGGGACTTTCGCGCATTTTGATTATGATGGCAAAAATACTAAAATAGAAATAGGAGGTTATGGTTATGCAGATGTATTTGGGGGAGTGAGCGTTAGTAAGTTTTGTAGTGTTGGTGCAGATGCACATGTAGATTTGATACTAAGTGGTGGATATGACAATGGTGAAGTTACTTATTTTGGTTGTGGGTCCGCTCGTGGTACAGCCCATCTTTGTCCAGTAGCTAACCCTTCTTTTTCCATAGCAGTATATGCAACTCAAAGAGGAAAAGGTCTTAGTTTAGATAAAGGTTGTAATGCATTGCAAACTGAATATAATAATGGAAAATTATAAATTGAGAGAGATGAAAAATATTTTAACAATTGGGCTAATTTTTATTATTAGCAGTTTATATAGTCAAGACCTGAGGGTGTATAGTGTTCAAAATACAGAAAACAAGCCTAGGCTAGAGTGGTATCAAACAGGTAAAGACCTAAAGGAGGCTAAGTTTAGTGTATGGCGTACTGCTATAAAAGCAAATGTTTTTGACAGCATACAAACCTTGCATTATGTAGATACTAGAAAAACTGATACCTTAATCTATACGGTTTTAGATACTACCTTAACAAAAAAAGCATTGTATAAATATTATATTTTGCTTGAACAAGAAGATAAAAGAGCCATGGCTTCGCCCGTTGTTTTTGGGCATAATATGGGCTATATACCAAGCCCAAGGGTAGTTTCTTTAAAGGTAAATTCATCAAAAACCAAAAAAGCCATAGACCTTACTTGGAAATTGAACCACAATTTTTCTGTACGTACCTTGAGCCTTTTTAGAAGTTCGCATCATGAAAAAGATTTTGTAAAAATAGCTGAATTGGCAGGAGATGAAACCAGCTATACAGATAATGTACCGCTCTCTAATCATAATTATTTTTATTTTATCCTCATTGCTGATTATTTTGGCTATCAACAACCTTCGGTGCCCACACCTGGTTTTTGTTCGTTCAAACAAAAACCATTGGCACCTAAAAATTTCAGTTTACATCAAAACGATAGTTTGATGTTGTTGTCCTGGCAAAATATTGAATCGAGCCTATCCGGTTATAAGGTCTATCGCTCTGTAGGTAAAGAACAATTTAGGCCTTTGCATGTTACGCAAATTTCAAGCAAACTTAAACAGTCACTTACAGACACCGTGTCTTTACCCACCGAAAATGATTGTACAATTAGATATTATGTGGTCAATGTAGGAGATTCTTTTATGGACAGTCAAACTTCTGATACCTTAGGTGTTTTTTTTAAAAGGAAAGTAAAGCCTTTGCCTCCTACTGAAATGGATGCCATTGTACAAAAAAACAATCAAGTTAAACTTATGTGGCCATTGGTTAAAAAGGGAAATGTAATTGGCTATAATATTTATATCACTACTCCCAAATTACAAAAATTGAATAAGCAGCTCATTCCGCCTAAGCAAAACTTTTTTATTGATAAAACCATGCGTAAATCAGACCAATATGGTTATGCTGTTGAATCGGTAGGTAAGGATAGGGATGTCAGCAAATTTATGACGAAGGCATTAGCAACTATATTGTCTCCTTACTTTAAGCTAGTAGTAGATTCACATAAGTCAAAAGAAGCCTTTGAAATAATATGGAAGGCTTTGCCTACAAATCAGATAGTAAACATCAAATTATATCGACAAGAAGAAGAACAAACACCTGTTTTGTTGCAGAAATTTGATAACGTTGATGCCACATTTGCCGATGATACCCTTGACAAAGACAAAGTATATTTCTATAGTCTATATGCAGATTTAAATAACGGAGAAAGCATAATGTTGAATAATAGAATTAGTGTTAAATGGTAGAGCCCATTAATATATAAAATAGCTCATTGTAATAAAGTCTATTAAGTTTAGAGAACATGTAATTTAATAAGATAAAGATAGGCATAGTTAAAGAGTGTCTAAGAATAAATTAATTATAAAAATTTAAAACTATGAAACCAATAAGCAACAAAACAATAAAACGAATCTTACTAATATCATTGGCAATTCTAACAGCAATAAATTTTTCTTGTGATAAAGATGACGACCCAACTCCAGAAACGCATGCGTCAGTGTATGTAGTGGGCTATGAAGAAAATGCGGCAAATAGAAATGCGAAATTGTGGTTAGATGGTATTCCAGGTAAGATTACTAATGATGATCAAGGCATAACAGTAAACTCAGTTTTTGTTTTAGATAAAGATGTTTACATCTCAGGATATGAATGGAGTGGAACAAATTCTGTTGCCAATATTTGGAAAAATGGTATTGCTACTAACCTTAACTCCGGTGATAAAAACGGACATGCAAATTCAGTTTTTATTTCTGGTGGAGATGTGTATGTGGCAGGACATGAAAACATTGGGTCAAAATATATAGCTAAGGTTTGGAAAAATGGTAACCCTACTGAACTCTCTAATGGAAACCGAAATGCCTTTGCATATGCCGTTTATGTATCAGGAAGTAATGTATATGTTGCAGGTACTGAATATAATGCAGCTGGTATTACAGTAGCCAAAGTTTGGAAAAACGGAACGGCTATTGAACTTACTGATGGAACTAAAAATGCCAATGCTTTTTCTGTTTTTATTACAGGTAATGATGTGTATGTGGCTGGTGAAGAATTTGGAGGCATACAAAGTGTAGCCAAAGTTTGGAAAAATGGAAACGCTTCTGAGCTTACTACTGGGGGTCGAGACGCAACGGCAAATGCTATTTATGTTTCAGGAAATGATGTATATGCGGCAGGTTATGAATCAAATGGAACAGTTGACATTGCTAAAATTTGGAAAAATGGGATGGCTACCAATCTTAGTGATGGAACTCATGTTGCTGAAGCAAATTCGGTCTTTGTTTTTGGGAATGATGTTTATGTGGCTGGCTTTGATTCTAATGACACACACAGAATAGCCAAAATTTGGAAAAACGGCATTGCTATAGAACTCACTGATGGAAATCAAAACGCAATGGCTTATTCGATTTTTGTTAAATAAATTTAACCTATAGACTCGTGCTACCTAAATATTTAAACTATACTATTGGATCTTTTTTATACCTATATCGCCTATTTTAATGATGATACTTTTCAAAGTGTTGGAGTTACCACAGATTTAAATAGACGATTCAAATTATTAAAACAAATTAGAAATAAAAAGGGAAAAAATTGTTGTAAACTGGTGTATTACGAAGAGTTTAAATCAAGTGTAGACGCGATAAATTGTGAAAATAAATTGAATGAACTTTCTGAAAAATCACGAAAACAATTAGTAGAGAATACCAATCCGATGTTTGTAAATTTGTTGGATAATTTACATGAATTCGAGCAATGAGAACCTATATGTAAGATATTGTAAGTCAATTTAAAGTACTATTTAAACAATACCTAGTTTCAATTAGACCCAATTGGTCTTATTAACGAAATCTTAGAAGGCACTTTCATAAGTAAATAAACATTTGGAAATCAGCGAAATAAGTTGTATTTTAGAG
>DEIV01000032.1 GCA_002352665.1 Flavobacteriaceae bacterium UBA2765 | reverse complement strand
GAGCATTTGCAGGAATCTTTTACCGTAGTTAAAAATGAAGGTGTAGCATTTAAAAAAACAGATCAGTTAAATAAACTGGAAAAACAATTGATTGAAATATTGCTGCTTTATGGCAATAGAGAAATAGATTTTGTAGATTATATTGAAGTAGAAGATGAAGAAGGGCAGGTCAAAATTGTAAAAGAGAATTACCAGAACAAGATAGCTAATGAGATTTATTTGCATTTACAAGATGATGAAATTGAGTTTAGTAATGCCATTTTTCAAAAAATATATTTTGATGTTATCCATCAATTAAATCAAGATGAAAATATAAATCCAGATGTATTTATCAACCATGAAGATGTAGAGCTAGGTAAAGTAGTTACAGACATTCTTATGGATGATGAAAAATATGTGTTGAGTGATTGGGAGCGTAAAGAAATTTATGTACGTACCAAAGATAAAAGTCTATCAAAATTGGTTATGGATGCCATTTTAAATTTACGAAGAATTCTAATAGAGCTTAAAATAAAAGAACTGATGGAAGAAGAACACTCTGAAGAAGAACGACAAGCAATGTTAGAATTGGTAGTTAATTATACTTCCCTTAAAAAATTATTATACGAAAAGTTAAATAGGGTGGTGTAGGTACAAATTACATTAATTTTTAATAGGGTTTAAAAACCTTTGAGGTTTATAAAGCTTATATTTTAATTATGACCAAAATATCCAGAAGAAAATTTATCAAAAGAACTATATGGGCTTCAATAGGATTATTTCTTTTGGATATTTTTTGGTTTGAAAAATATATGATAAAATGGAAGTATTTTGATATTTCTACATCAGAAAATAATAAAATTACTATAGTACAGCTCTCTGATTTACATCTAAAAAAAGTCAACAATACACACAAATCTATTGCTGAAAAAATAAATAAACTTAATCCTGATGTGCTATGCATTACCGGAGATGCCATTGACGAAAATCAGAATGTAGAAGTGTTGAATTCTTTTTTAAAACTGCTTGATCATCATATAAAAAAATATGCAATTACTGGTAATTGGGAGTATTGGGGAAAGGTAGATTTAGTTAAAATGAAAGCACTTTATCATTCTCATAATTGTCAATTACTGATAAATGAATCTCATCAATTATCTATAAAAGAAAGAACAATGTCTATTATTGGTATAGATGATTTTGTTGGTGGTAATGCCAATTTTAAAAAAGCAGCAAAAAACCTACCATCAAGTGATCTGCATATTGTATTAACACATTGTCCTCAACATAGAGATATTATAAAGAAAGAAAAAGGAGACTTAAAAATAGATTTGGTACTTTCTGGGCATACACATGGTGGGCAGATTAACATATTAGGTTATGCACCGTTTAAGCCAAGAGGCAGTGGTAATTATTTAAGTGGTTGGTATAATAAAACTCAACCCATTTTATATGTATCTAAAGGAATTGGCACCAGTATTTTACCTATACGTTTTGGGGCTAGAGCCGAGGTGGCCATATTTGAGGTTTAATTTAGGCTAACCTTTCAATGCTTTGGGAATCATACAAACGGGTATAGCATCCATTTTATGCTTATTGGCATTATGGCGTTGTAAATAGATTTCTAATACTTTTTTAGCTCTACCATCAAATTCTTCAATATTTTTACCTTGCTCTAGCATTAACATGGCCCATTCCAATTCATCATAACTGGCACCAATCTGGTCTTCATCAGTTCTGTCATCACCCCATAAGCCATCTGTTGGAGCAGCTTTGATGATCTCATCATGAATACCTAGATATTTGGCTATTTTATATACTTCAGATTTCATCAGATCTGCAATCGGACTTAAGTCAACACCACCATCACCGTATTTGGTAAAGAAACCCACGCCAAAATCTTCCACTTTGTTTCCGGTACCGGCCACTAAATATCCATTCAAAGCAGCAAAATAATAGAGTGAAGTCATTCGTAATCTGGCTCGTGTATTTGCCAGCGACATAAAACGTTGCTCTTCATTTTCAACGGAAGGAAAAGCGTCAATTAAACTATCAAATACAGGCGTTAAATTTACCTGTTTAATAGAAACATCATTAAAGTTTTCTTGTAACCATTGTATATGATTCATTGCTCTGCTAACTTGGTTTTCTGCTTGATGGATAGGCATTTCTAAACATAATAATGGGAATCCTGTTTTAGCACATAGTGTAGAAGTTACGGCAGAATCTATGCCTCCAGAAACACCAATTACAAATCCATTTACTCCAGCATTTGTAGCGTAGTCTTTTAACCATTTTACAATATGATTTGTTATATTTTCCGTTTGCATTGTAAAAGAATTTAGTAGTTTTGTTGTTCAAATTGCAGAACTAAAAAACCGATTTAGTTTTAGCGAAAATACTAAATTTTGATAAATGAATAAATACCTTTCTTTTTTAATATTAATAATTGTTCTCGCAAGTTGCTCTAAAAAAAATAAGTTAGCTATTGATATTTCAAATATTAAAGTGGTCACTGAATTCAATCGTTTTGATCAGGAGTTTTATACAGCTTCCGCTGATAAGCTACCAGAGCTAAAGAATAAATATCCTTATCTATTTCCGACTCAAAACCATGATAGTATTTGGCTGCAAAAAATTATAGACAAAGAGGAACAGGAATTATATGCTAAAACCCAAGAGATATTCGGTAATTTTAAAGATGAAAAACAGCAAGTCATAGATTTGTTTAAGCATATTAAATATTACTATCGCAATTTTAAATCGCCTAAAGTAATCACAATATTATCTAATGTAGATTATGAAAATAAGGTGGTATATGCAGATAGTTTATTATTTATTTCTTTAGATGTATTTTTGGGTAAGGAGAGTGAAATATATCAAGATTTTCCAAATTATATCAGGCAAAATTTTAATAAAGATCATTTGATTGTTGAGGTAGCCAATGCCATTACAAATGTTCAAATACAATTTTCAACAGACAGATCATTTGTCTCTAGAATGATTCAAGAGGGTAAAAAATTATATCTTTTAGATGCTTATTTACCTAAGGTTACAGATGCTGAAAAAATAGGGTATACACAAGAACAAATTGATTGGGCAATGTTTAATGATGAAGAAGTTTGGAAATTTTTTATTCAAAATAAATATTTATTCAGTAATGAACAAGAATTGTCGAGAAGATTTATTGATGATGCACCTTTTTCAAAATTTTACCAAGCCAATGATAATGAGACTCCAGGTAGGATAGGAGCATGGTTTGGATGGCAAATTGTTAGGGCTTATATGAAAAATACAGATACATCTTTACAGGTGATGTTAAAGACTAAAAACGATGAGATTTTTAAAAAATCTAAATATAAACCGACCAAATAGTTAAAATTTATCGGTTTGAAACCCAGTGCAGAGCATCTGAAATCAAAATAAAAAAAGAATATGTCAAAACATAAATCAGAAATAAAATTTATCGTTACACTAGATGAGAATAAAATTCCAGAAAAATTATCTTGGAATGCCGAAGATGGTGGTATATCTAATGAACAAACCAAGGCCATATTAATTTCAGTTTGGGATGATAAAAAAAAGGAAACCTTAAAAATGGATTTGTGGACTAAAGATATGCCTTTAGATGAGATGAAACACTTTTTTCATCAAACTTTATTGTCTATGTCAGATACTTTTCATCGTGCTACCAATGATGATAAAATGACCGCTACCATGCGAGATTTCTGTGAATATTTTGCAGAAAAATTAGATTTGATAAAGAAGTAATTAATTGTGTTAAGAACTTTAAAATTTATAATTTCACGTTACATTATGTTAGTATTTACTGTTGTGATTTCATGTAACGAAACTGTAAAAAGTAATATTATACCTTTAGAATCAGTAGATGAGAAGTTAGAAGAACGTGGTAAACTAAAAGCCGAAGACATTTTAGCTTCATTTAAAAATGAAAGAGGAGCCAACTATTTGTTGAGTACAGATTATATCACTCCTAAAATTCATGGAGGAATTACGTCAAACATTAAAGTCTTTGAAAAATCTTACCTTTTAATAAATGTATCTTTAGGTAACTTATCTTCATTAGAACTTTATAAAGTTGTTCAAAAGGACTATGTAAAGAGAATGTATTATAAATTGAAGAGTTCTGAGGATAATATAACTGATGTTAATTTGTTAATTGATTTAAATGATGATTACAAACTAGCTGGATATTACCTATATGCCTTAGATGCTGAAGGTTTACTTAATGGAAAAAATTTACTGCCTGAATTGACACTGAGATAAAGAGTTATAATACTTTATAAATTGTAATTACTTATCTGTGTAATTATCTCTTATAATCTAATCCAAAAAGCCTATTTCTTAGTAATGGTATAATTATTTATTAAACCAATTACAGCATCATAATCACTCTTTTTATTCTCAAAATCGAATTCAGAGATATCAATAATTAGGGTGTTTAAATTTTGTTCAGTTTTTATAAAATTCGAATAGCCTTTATGTATATTTTCTAAATATTCTTGAGCGATATTTTGCTCATAATCTCTACCTCTTTTTTTAATATTTTCAAGTAATCTTTCTGTATTTTGATAAAGGTATACGTACAAATCTGGTTTGGTTATTTCCTTATACATTAAGTCAAACATACGTCTATAGAGCATATATTCTTCTTTGGCCAAAGAAACTTGAGCGAAAATTAGAGATTTAAATATGTAATAATCAGAAACTATAAAGTTTTTAAATAGATCAAACTGAGCCAAATCATCTGAAAGTTGCTGATATCTATCTGCCAAAAAACTCATTTCTAAAGGAAAGGCATAGCGTTCCATATCAGCATAATATTTAGGTAAAAACGGATTGTCAGCAAAACGTTCTAATACTAATTTTGCATTAAAATCGTCGCCAATCATTTTAGCCAATGTTGTTTTTCCGGCTCCAATATTACCTTCAATTGCAATATAATTGTACTTTTCAACCAAAGAAATAGGTCTTTTCAATATAAGCTTTGTTTTTTCAACTTCGGTTTGGTCTGTGCAATGTTGTAAAGCACTTAAAATAGTTTCTTTAGCAATAGGATGCTTGGTACGTTTTGTGATTTCTGCTAAAGGCTCTAACACAAATCTACGTTCCAACATGCGGGGATGAGGCACTTTCAAGTCCTTGTAAAAAATAATTTCATCATCAAAAAGCAAAACATCAATATCAATAGTTCTGGCCTGGTAATCCCGATTGCTATCGGGATTAGATTCATTTCTGGTTCTGCCCAGATCATTTTCAATTTTTAATACTTTATCTAGTAACTTTTCCGGACTTAAATGTGTTGAAACCTTAATACAAGTATTTAAAAAATCATCACTTTCAAAGCCCCAAGATTTTGTTTTATATACTGAAGAAACTTTAGCAATTCTACCAATATGTTGGGCGATTAAATAAAGAGCCTTTTGTAAATGGTCTAACTGATTGCCTAAGTTACTACCTAAAGATAAATATGTAATGCGTTGAATTTTCATCTATTTATAGTTTCATTTGATAATTGGATAAATAGCATAGGATAGTATTAAATTTAGGTATTTTAATTTTGCTTACAAAGAAAATAAAATCAGTAGATAAAAGATTATATTTGTCTTTCTATTTATAAACATTTTGAATTGTGTGTAACTTTTTTAAGTTATAATAGACTTATAAATAAAGGTAAATTAGGTTTTCAATCTATAAAATAACAATAAAGTATGAAATTTTTAAGAGAATTATTAGCAGCAATACTGGGTGTTTTTATTGCTATGGGCATTATGTTTTTGGTTTTTATGTTGGTTATATCTGCCACGGCATCATCTTTTGGAGGTGATGAAAAAGTGAAGGTAGAAAAGAATTCGGTTCTAGAATTAAACCTGGAAAATGCCATTAAAGATTATGCACCAAAAAGTTCTGATCCGATTGCAGAGATATTTGAAAGTGGTGAAGGGGAATTGGGATTACAAAAAGTATTAAATGCTATTGAAAATGCAAAAACGGACGATGATATTAAAGGGATTAGCATAAACTCGTTATATGTAAATGCCGGTATGGCACAAACACAAGTAATAAGAGATAAATTGTTAGATTTTAAAAAATCGGGTAAATTTATTTTGGCCTATGCAGATTTTTATATGCAAAAGTCTTATTATTTAAGTTCTGTAGCAGATTCTATCTTTATCAATCCTGTTGGAGGAGCCGATTTTAGAGGTCTATCAAGCGAAATACTATACTATAAAGATTTAGAAGATAAGACAGGTGTTCAAATGGAAGTAATAAGACATGGTAAGTATAAAAGTGCCGTTGAGCCGTTTTTAACCAATAAAATGAGTGATGCCAATAGAGAGCAAATTTCATCCTTCTTAAAATCTATATGGAATGAAATGGTAGTCGATATGGCAGAGAGTAGAAATAAATCTGTAGAAGAGATAAACGCTTTAGCGGACAGTCTCTTGGTGAGAAACCCAGAGTTGGCCATTGAAAATGGTATGATAGATGGAGAATTATTTAATGATGAATATGAAAATAAACTAAAAGTTTTGACAGGTGTAGATCTTGATGATGATCTGAATAGTGTTTCAATTGGAGATTATATTGCTACCGGTAAAGGAAAGATTAAATCTACCGCCTCAGATAAAATAGCAGTACTTTACGCACAAGGCGAAATTATTTATGGTGAGGGTTCAGAAGATGCGGTAGGTCAGGTAAAAGTAATTGAAGCTTTACGAAAGATAAAAGAGGACGATAAAATAAAAGCATTAGTCCTACGTGTAAATTCTCCGGGAGGTAGTGCCTTGGCATCCGATTTAATTTGGAGAGAGCTAGAATTGATAAAAAAAGAAAAACCATTAGTGGTTTCTATGGGTAATTTAGCAGCGTCTGGAGGTTATTATATTGCTTGTAATGCCAATAAAATTATAGCAGAGCCAACAACAATTACCGGATCCATTGGTGTTTTTGGTGTCATTCCAAATTTTAGTAAGTTGTCAAATGATATAGGTATTAATGCAGAACAAGTAGGTACAAATAAAAACTCATTTGGCTATAGTCCATTTGAACCTATGTCAGAAAGTTTTTACAATCAAGCCAAAGAAAGTGTTGAAGATATTTATAAAACCTTTGTAAGTAGGGTAGCTAGTGGTAGAAATATGACCGAAGCACAAGTTGATAGCATTGCTCAAGGTAGGGTTTGGACAGGTGTTGAGGCTTTAAATAACGGATTGGTAGATAGTTTGGGTAGTTTGGAAGATGCAATTGAATTGGCTGCGGAGATGGCAGAAGTAACAGATTATAAAACTACTGACTATCCGCGTTATAAGACAGATTTTAAGGACGCTCTTAAGCCTGGATCATTTATTAAATTGACCAAAGAAAATATTTTAAAAGAAGAATTAGGTATTGAAAATTATGAAATTTATAATAATATAAAGCAATTTTCTAATTTGAAGGGTGTGCAGGCTAGAATGCCTTTTGAAATAAAAATAAAGTAAGCTTAATTTCCAAAGGAATATTTATTAGTACAACATTTAGAATTCAAAAAAACCTCAAAAAAATTTAATTTTTTGAGGTTTTTTTGTTTTAAATCTAAAGAATACTTCTAAGCCTGACTACGGCGAGGCGGTGTTCGTTTCAAGAATTTCTTTATTTCCTTTCAAGGGTAACAAAGCTATAACTATATTGGTGTTTTTCATCGGCTTCAAAATGCTCACTACTTGTTTCTTTCCATATATGCATATCAATTTCAGGGAAAAAAACATCAGCATCCAATTCTGCATCTACTAAAGTAAGATCAAGTTTGTTGGCTATATTGATGGCTTGAGCATAGATTTGTGCACCGCCCAGTATATATGGATTTGCATCTGTTGTTGCCTTTAAAGCAGCCTCTAATGAGTTGACAACAATACAACCTTCAGCTTCATAATTAGCATTTCTGCTAATAATGATATTGGTTCTATTGGGCAGCGGTTTACCTAAAGAGGCAAAGGTTTTTCTACCCATAATAACATCATGTCCGGAGGTTACTTTTTTAAATCGTTTTAAATCGTTCGGTAAATGCCAAATTAAGTCGTTATTTTTACCTAATTCTCTATTTTTACCAATAGCAGCTATAATGGTTATCAATGGCTTAGACTTTTTTTTTCTGAACTTGGCAGTTTATCATTTGGGGTAATAATTCCTTTTTTTATCAAACTATTTTCTAATTTTTCCGATTTCATTTCATATTTATCCATCAATTTTTCGGTTTCTATACGTTCCCAATCTTTGCCAAAAAACTTATTAGTAATAAAAACATTTATAAAATGAAGTACCCAAACAAAAAGCCATAAAGCAACAGCATATTTAAACCATTCTCCGTATTGGTCACCTACTTTAAAAAGGGTATTCAATGCAATTAAAAAAACAGAACCAATTAAAAACAGAACAAAATGAAAGTATAATCTTTTTTTCTGTTTGACTCTTTTTCTAGCCTTTTCGTATATTTCGTGCTGGTCGTTAGTTTCCATTAGGGTCTTTATTTTCTGTTTTTCCTTCTACAAGAAATGTAATGGGTAAGGTATATTTTACACCAACAGGTTTACCAAGGTGTTTACCAGGAATCATTTGAGGTAAAAGTTTAATTACTCTCAGGCTTTCCATTTCTAATCTTTGATGTGGACCTCTTGCTTTTAAATCAACAATATTTCCTTCTTTATCTATTTTAAAGATAACATAAACTCTTTTTTTGCCGGCATCTAGGCCTAATTCATTTGCTAAAGCTACATTAAAATGAGTAGAAACGTGTTTTTTAATCTGATTTTGAAGGCACATTTTTCTCAGGTGTTTGTCTAGTTTTTCACAACCCGGAAAAACGGGTGCATCTTCTATAATTGCAAAAGGAATATCTTTAGGAGCTTCTTTTTCTTCTAATTCTACAACTTCTACCTCTACAACTTCAATAACTTCTTCTTCAGTTTTAGTTTCTTCTTGAGCAAAGAATACTACTGGGCTAAGTGCAAATAATAGGAGTAAGGCTGTTTTTTTCATTTTTTTAAATATTCAATTTATTCAATTAGAAGCGTAATAGGTATTGTGTAATTAACATTAACAGATCTTCCTTGTTGTTTTCCAGGAGTCATTTGTGGTAAAAGATTTACAACTCTAATCCCTTCAGCTTCTAGTCTTTCATGTGGCCCACTTGCTTTCACATTTGTGATTATACCTTCTTTATTTATTGAAAAAACAATAATAACTACTTTTTTACCTGGTGCTAATCCTAATTCACCAGCCAATCCTGTATTATATTTTATCATGATATGCTTTTGAATAGACCGTTGCAAACATTTTCTTAACGCATCTTCATTGCCTTTACATCCAGGATATGTAGGAACATTTTCTACTAATGCGAATGGTACATCTTCATCTATTTCATCTTCAAGCTGTACTGTGTCGATTTCAGTTATATTTGATGTTGATATGGAATCTGTTTCTTGAGAAAACACAAAAAACGTGCTAAAAAAACAGAGGATAATTAATAAATACTTTATCATAGACTACATGCTTTTTAGCCATTCTTTAATATAGCCAGAAAAATCTTCAGTTTCTAAAGCATTATTTATATCGTCTACACTCAATTGTTCACTGTCTAAAGTGTTTAATATGGTTTGTATAGCATTAAGTTTGTTGACATCTTCAATTTGATGAATCCTTTCCAGTAAATTTCTCTTTAATTCTTCTTTTTGCATTTTTTTTGATGTTTAGCTATTTATACGATACTAAATTAAACTTTGAATAGGGAATATCAAAGTAATTTGGACTAAAACTTATAATCTTTATACAAAGTTAATGCATTTATAGTTGTTCTGGTAGTTAAAAAAACGATAAAATAATAAAATTGAATAGCACTGTTTTTGGATTTCGTTTTTTATCAATTTGTAAAATATCACATTCGTAAAAATAACATTAAAATAACACTATGGGCTACTAATTTTTTATTTCTTAACTATCTTTACACTATAATTTAAAACAAAAATCATGGCAATTAAGAAACAATATTTAAAAAGTAAGCCTATTTGTAAAGTAACATTCACACTTCTTGCAAAAGAAGCAAAAAAAGTGGCTGTTGTTGGTGATTTTAATGATTGGGATACTAAGGTTTCACAGTTAAGAAAATTGAAAAATGGTACTTTTAAAGGCATTTTAGATTTAGAAAAGGAAAAGACCTACGAATTTAGATATGTTGTTGATGGAATCTATTTAAATGATGACCAGGCAGATAGTTATGTTTGGAATGATTATGCTTCTACTGAAAATTCAGTGTTAGAATTATAAAATTTACCAATTCTTATTTAAATGTAATTTTAAGTGAGAGATGGTATTAGATCGCTACAGCACCTTTTATGTGAGGATGTGGATCGTAATTTACCAATTCAAAATCGTCAAATTTAAAATCGAAAATATTTTTTATTTGAGGATTAATTTTTATACTTGGTAATGGTCGAATTGCCCTAGACAGTTGTAATTCCAGTTGCTCTACATGGTTATTGTAAATATGAGCATCACCAAAGGTGTGGATAAACTCTCCGGGGTCATAACCACAAACCTGAGCTACCATCATGGTAAATAGGGCATAAGAGGCAATATTAAAAGGAACGCCTAAAAAAATATCAGCACTTCTCTGATACAATTGTAAGGATAACTTTGGTTTAGCATTTACTCCCTCTGCTTGAGTTGGAGTGCTTACATAGAATTGAAAAAAGGCATGGCAGGGTGGTAAGGCAGCTTTATTATTGGCTACATTTTCACTAAAAGATTTTGAAGTGTCAGGTAAAACGGACGGGTTCCAAGCAGAAACTAACATTCTACGACTGTTTGGGTTCTTTTTTAAAGTAGCAATTACTTCAGTTATTTGATCTATTTCATCACTATTCCAATTCCGCCATTGATGCCCATAAACCGGTCCTAGATCTCCATTTTCATCTGCCCAATCATTCCAAATACGCACACCATTTTCCTGTAAATATTTAATATTAGTATCGCCATTGATAAACCACAATAATTCATGGATAATGGATTTCAAATGCAATTTTTTAGTGGTAACCATAGGGAACCCTTCGCTTAAATCAAATCTCATTTGATAGCCAAAAACGCTTTTAGTACCAGTGCCTGTACGATCTCCCTTTTGATTTCCGTGGTCTAAAACATGTCTAACCAGATCTAAATATTGTTTCATATTATATAACCTTCCCAAAAAGAAGGGATTTAATTTAATTAATTGCTGTGTTGAATAAAATATGAGATGCTGAAACAAATTCAACATGACTTAAGTACAAAAATAAAAAAAGCGGTTTATTATAAAAATAAGAAACCTTTAATTTATCAATAGGTTATTAACTGAAAAATAATTTCATTATTTAATCATTAATTTTCCTTCAGCATGCGATTTCCCTCCATAAAGAATTCGGAAGAAATAAACACCTTTGTTTAAACTTCCGCGATTCATTTTTACTTGAGACCCTGATATGTTAGAAATGGTTTTTACTATTTGCCCATAACTATTATATAATTTTAAGGTATAGACTAAATTTTCATTATTATTAATTTTAATAATAGCTTTATCAGTGAATGGATTAGGATACACAATGGCTTTATTAAGAGAAAAATTATATTCATCATTTGCCAAAGTGCTATCATATTCAAATGCCCCAATATCCCATTTGTCATTTACGGGTCTCTTATTACCTTCAAAATCTGTATCAGGAGCATTTGTAGCTATACCTTTATCAATAGCTTTTGATGACTCTTGTAAATGAAAATTATCCAAATTAGCATTGACAAACACTGGATCCTCTTCAATATTTGTATTTGATAAAGCATCTGTTTGAATTCCAAAAACAAGATTATGCTCTATTTCTACTTTTGTCATATCTACAGAACCTTCAACCAGTATTTGTTCTAAATTTTCACTACAGATATTATTACGTATTAATAGACCATCTGGTTTTTTATTCTCGATAATAATTCCTCCTCCCCAATCTTCTCCAGACCACTTATTGTTATAAAAAGTATTATTTATAATGGTTATGTTTTTCATAGGATGAGAGTTGGTAATTGCCATATCCCAATTTGATATTATAATTCCAAAGGTCATATTATGGTAAGCAATATTGTTATATATATTAATATTTTCTAGTAAACCTCCAGCTTCAGCAGATAATGCAAAACCACCATCATAACAATCTCGAACAGTATTTTGGTAAACATCAATATTATAGGTGTGTTCTTCATAAGCATCTATATAAATACCTAAACGTTTAGGTAAACCATATACATAATTATGATGTACTTTTCCATCATGAGCTCCTTGTTTTATGTCAATACCTTCGCCTCCATTGAGTCCTGAACCACCGTCAAAAACCTCATTGTTCATCACTTCAAAATTATAAGACCCATCCGTAATGCTGATGCATTCTTGCTCTCCGCCATTGCAGGCTTTTCTAATTTTATTATTGTCGATAATTAGCTGATGGCTATTCAAAGCGATAATTCCCGAGGAGAATGTATTGAAAGTGGCACAATCTTTTATTTGAATATTATTTGAATTTTCTATCATAAAACCGGCTTGGTCATATGACAGGTTATAGGTTGTTCCAATATTTCTTACAGAAATACCTATAACCTTTATATAGCTCTTACCATCAATAAGAAAAAGAGCAGAATGACCATCATTAATAGTTACGTTTGTTCCATCAATGATTACCTTGCCTTTATTTTTTGCTCTGTAAATAATATACTTACGGGTACTTCCAGAATTTTTAGGAATAACTTGTTCCTCATAGGTGCCGTCTAAAATAACAACTTCATCTCTAGCTTCAAGCGTATTTGCTGCTTTGTTAATAGTCTTCCATGCCATGTTTTCTGAAGTTCCAGAATTATTATCATCGCCGTTTTTTGAAACATAATAGGTAGTTGCTTGAAGGCCAAAAGAAATTATAAAAATTAAGATAGTAGAAAAATAATGGACTTTTTTCATCGCTTATGTTAAATTAAAATATCAATCAATTTTTGTTGGGCTGATTTCTAATTTCATTACAAAAGTATTAAATTTTCAATAAAAGTCAATTTACCCAATGATCATTCCGGCAATGGTGGCAGAAATTAATGAGGCAATTGAACCACCAATTAGTGCTTTCATACCAAATTCTGATAAGGTTTTTCTTTGACCCGGAGCCAATGATCCGATACCTCCAATTTGAATGCCTATAGACGCAAAATTTGCAAATCCGCATAACATATAAGTCGCCATAATTATAGATTTTTGGTAACTTAGGTGTGTGGCGTTTGCTACATTTTTTAAGTCGGCCAACTGTATATAGCCTACAAATTCACTGGCAGCTAATTTGATACCTAATAGTTGCCCCATAAGTGCCATATCTTCCTTAGCAACTCCAATCATCCACATTAAAGGAGCGAAAATATAACCCAGAATAAATTCTAATGATAAACTATCATAAGGTGTATTGTTGGCAATAATTTCATTAAGAGAAGTAAATTGCCAATGTATATTTAGTGACTCTATAATAAAACCGTCAAAACTGGCCATACTACCTAAAATTCCGTTTACCATAGCAATAAAAGCAACAAATACCAGTAGCATAGCACCAACATTTACCGCTAAACGTAAACCTTCAGTAGTTCCATTGGCAATAGCATCTAGAATATTTGAACCTATTTTTTCTGAAGAAACTTGTACATCAGTATTTACAGTTTCTGTCTGAGGATAAAGAATTTTAGAAACTACAATTGCTCCTGGTGCTGCCATTACGGAGGCAGCTAAAAGGTGTTTGGCATAAATTAGTCTTAATGCCGGATCATCACCACCTAAAAAACCTATATACGCAGCCAGCACAGCTCCGGCAACGGTAGCCATGCCACCAATCATTACCAATAACATTTCTGACTTGTTCATTTTCTCTAAATAGGCTTTTATAAGTAATGGAGCCTCAGTTTGACCTAGAAAAATATTACCTGCAACAGATAAACTTTCAGCACCAGAAATACCCAATGCTTTGGTCAATAGCATAGCCATAAATTTTACTGCTTTTTGAATAATACCTAAATAGAATAATACAGATGTTAGTGCAGAAAAGAAAATAATAGTAGGCAATACTTGAAAGGCAAAAATAAACCCAAAGGTATCCATATCAACCACCAACCCTTCAAATAAAAATTTACTACCGGCACGTGTAAAATCTAGAATACTCACAAAGACTTGACCTACAAAATCAAAGCCCTTTTGTATAAATGGAACTTTTAAAACACCAAAGGCAATTAGAAGTTGAAACGCTAAGCCTATTCCTACAGTTCTCCAATTGATGGCTTTTTTGTTACTGCTAAATAAAAAAGCGATAAAAATTAATGTGATCATGCCTAGAACACCTCTCCATAAAGAGTGTAGAGAGAATCCTTGACTTGGAATGATCGTATCATTTGATGTTGTTGATAAGGCCGTGGCTTTGTTCTCATTTTTCGCAGCAATAAAATGATAAACCACACCCTTTTCTTTCATGACAAATGTAGAATCTGTTAAAGCACTTATTTTATATTTACGAATGGTATCTTGAGGCGTATTATAATAAAAAACCAACAGGTTATTTTGATGAATATAATCTCCTGTTGAGGTTTTAGAAGCTAATTTAAAATTAAATTCACCTTTTTTTAGCGATAAAAAGTCATCCGGTTTGATTTCTAAAGGCGATTGGTTTTGACTGTTTTCAACTGATGTAATTTGCCATTTTTTTTCAATTTCCTGAGCAGTTATAAAGTGAAGACTAAATAAGGCAATTACAAAAAAAAACAGTGTTCGCATAGTAAATGGGGTTGGTTGATTATTGTCTTTTAGAAATCTCATCTCTTAATTTGGCTGCCAATTCATAATCTTCATCGGCAACGGCCTCATTCAATTGATTATTAAGATCTTGAATGGAAACTTCTTTTAAAGAAGTGTCTTCTGTAAAATCCATTGACAATTCTTCTACTTCAATTTTAGCCTGTGTTAATTTAGAATCTTCCTTTATTTTTAAGAAGATACCAGCTTTGTCTAGTATATTTTCATAAGTAAATATAGGGGCATTAAAACGTGTAGCTAAAGCAATAGCATCAGAAGTTCTAGCGTCAATAATTTCTTCAATTTTATCACGTTCGCATATTAAACTTGAATAAAATACGCCATCCACCAATTTATGAATGATAACTTGTTTTACTTTGATATTAAACCTGTCAGAGAAAGTTTTAAACAGATCATGTGTAAGCGGTCTGGGTGGTTTTATTTCTTTTTCTAATGCAATAGCAATAGATTGTGCTTCAAAAGCACCTATAATAATTGGCAATGTACGTTCACCATCTACTTCACTTAAAACCAACGCGTAAGCACCACTTTGTGTTTGGCTGTATGAAATACCTTTTATGTTAAGGCGGACTAAACTCATAGTTAAATATATAAAAAAACTGTCTAATAAAGGACTTTTTATCCAATTAATTAGACAGCCTTTAAGAGGCACAATTTAGTAAAATTATGCGTTTTGAGCCTTAAATTCTTTTAACTTTTCTATTAATGTTGGTACAACGTCAAAAGCATCACCTACAATACCATAATCAGCTGCCTTAAAAAATGGTGCTTCAGGGTCTGTATTGATGACTACTTTTACTTTAGAAGAGTTGATTCCTGCTAAGTGTTGAATAGCTCCAGAAATACCTATAGCTATATATAAATTTGCGGCAACCGGCTTACCTGTTTGTCCAACATGTTCGCTGTGAGGTCTCCAGCCTAAGTCAGATACCGGCTTTGAACAAGCAGTTGCGGCACCTAAAACATCAGCCAATTCTTCAATGATACCCCAATTTTCAGGACCTTTTAGTCCACGCCCTCCTGAAACTACTATATCAGCATCTGCAATAGTAACTTTTCCTTGGGCTTTATCAATAGCAATGGAGTTGATATTAAAATCAGCATCATTTAAGGTTGGTGTAAAATCTTCTTCTATTGCTGTGTTATTATTTTCAACTAATCCGTAAGAGTTTTTTGCCAAGCCAATAATTTTTTTATCTGTTTTTATTTCGGTCAGATTGAATGCTTTATTTGAAAATGCTTTACGTTTAACTGTAAATGGAGAGATCGAACTTGGTGCCGCTACAACATTTGATGCATAACCCGCTTCTAATTCTACAGCTACCAGCGGAGCTACATATAAGCCGTTGGTATTAGAATCTATAATTACAACCGTAGCATCTTCTTTATGAGCTGATTGTGAAATGACATCAGCATATGCTTTTGCGTTAAAATTGGCGAGTTTGTCGTTTTGTACTTTAATTATTTTTTCAGCTCCATAGTTTGCTAATGAAGAAACATCATCTGCATTTATAGTAAGTACACTTAATGTAGTACTTAATTGCTCGGCAACTTTTTTACCATATGAAACTGCTTCGTGGGCTATTTTTTTAAATTTTCCTTCAGGTGATTCTGCGAATACTAATACTGACATATATTTTAGTTTTTCATCCTGTCTCGATAACTATCGGGATCGTGTCAGGATCTG
>DEIV01000022.1 GCA_002352665.1 Flavobacteriaceae bacterium UBA2765 | reverse complement strand
AACGTAGGTATATAGTTACCAGTAACTATATACCCATTATGTGCTAAGGTAATAAATCTTTTAGATTTATAAAAGTGTTTATGGCAACATGCGTGTATATTTCAGTAGTTTTTGTTGAGTTATGTCCCATTAATAATTGAATATGCCTTAAGTCAGTTCCGTTTTCTAATAAATGTGTTGCAAAGCTATGTCTAAGCATATGCGGCGTTACTCGTTTTGTGATTTTAGCTTTTTTGGCTGCTTGTACAACAATTTTTAAAACACTTGAAGTACTAAATTTATTTCTAGTGATGGTATTTTCAAATAAATAATTTGTGGGTTTGTAAGCTTTATAATAAAGTCTTAAATCTTTTAAAACTGTTTTGTTAAGCACTGAGTAACGGTCTTTATTCCCTTTGGCTAGTCTCACCCTTAAAAGCATTCTTTTACTATCAATATCTTCTAGTTTTAAATTTAACAATTCACTTCTTCTTAATCCAGCTGAATATAATAAACTTACTATACACCTATGTTTAATGTTATTTGTATGTTCTATTATTGATAACACTTCTTCTTTTGAAATTACTTTAGGTAGTTTGAATTCTTTTCGAGGTCTTTCAATTTCATAAAACCTATTAGGCATACCAAGTACAATTTCATAATAAAATTTAACAGCATTTATAGTAATGTTGATATAAGAATTAGAAAATTTTTCTTGAATTAAAAATTGTAAATAGTTTCTAATATCATTTTCATTAATATGAATCAACTCAATGTCTTTGTAATAATTGATGAATTTTTCAAAACTAGAAACATAATTTTTTACTGTAGAATTAGCATATTTTTTTAATTCTAACTTTTTTAAATATGCTTCAGGACAGGGTCTATAACCTTTTTTTAAAACACGTTTTCTAAACCAAATTAAATCAATGTCTTCATTGTCATGATTTAGAATTTTATCCTTAAAAAAATAATTACAATCTATCCAAGCCACACCTCTAAAGGTATTAAAAATAAGATTCTGATTATACTTTGTATTTAAAATATAAGGCATCTTAAATTTATTACTCCACTTAGGCTCTGGTAATGTCCTGACCAAAGCTTCAATCAATTTATCAGCATAAAATTGCAATCCAATACAGTGTTGTTTCTTAATTAATAAGTGTTTTAATGTGATAGATTTTTGAAGTTTTTTTTCCATAATACTACAAATATTAGATTATTTAGGTAGATAAAAAACTGCTAAGTGAATGTAAACGTTTATTAACCGTTAATAACGGATAAGACAAAATATCAACAAAAACAGTACCTTTATAGCCATATGAAGTGCAAAATTTGTAAAAAAGCATTAAAAGGAAGAAAAGATAAAGTTTTCTGTTCTATAGAATGTAAAAATTATTATCATGTTAATTTAAGGAGGGTAACCAGAAAAGTTGCTGAAGAATTAGATGAGATTTTACATAGAAACAGATCTATTTTGTTGGAATTATTAGGTAAAAGCATTTTTCAAAAAAAGATAAATAGAGTAGTGTTGGCAAAAAAGAAATTTAATTTTAAATACATTACACATTTTCATATAAATAAAAGTGGTAAAATGTACCATCATATTTATGATTTTGCTTGGATGGAATTCTCTGATGATGAAATTTTAATTATACGGAGAAGTCAGTTGAATCGAGATTTTTAAATGATATTTACTTCAGCTTCAATGGCAATTCCAAATTTTTCAAATACCGTTTTTTGTATCAGTTTAGACAAATCATATATTTCTTTTCCGGTAGCAGTTCCAAAAGTATTATGTAAATCAATTCTGAATGTTTTGAGTAAAGCTAAAATTATTTTTTATAAATACACCGTTAGTCGTTTGTAAACGTTTATTAACCGTTAAAAACGGATAATGAGAATACTCAATAAAAACAATACCTTTGTAAGCTTATAATGTGTAAAAAAAACCAAATGACCCCATTAACAGCACAAGAACTACATAATTTAGCTATGAACTTAATAGGCGAAAAACTTCAAGCTATGGGTTATGAGTTTGTTGCTATTAATAGTAAATTAAAAAAACACCCTCAATTTGTACTCTATAAAAAAGGAGAACCTACCATTTTTGTATTGGTAAAAGTTACTTCTAATCTACAAAATGCACAAAATTATGATGTGATTTGGATGGAAACCTTTAAACAACATGCCCTTAAGCAAAATGCCAAGGTTTGGTTTGCAGGTGTAGGTATAGCAAATGCAGAAAGTATTGAAATGCCTGTTTTTAAAGATCAACCCTATTATGTAGCCTTTGAAGATTTTATTAAAATTATTGAATAATTTAACAAAAGCTGCGATTTTCAGTAGATAATGGCAAGTAGTATTTGTTTTGTATATTGGGCAATACTTTATGGACTGGACCCTAATCATATCAATTGTAACTATTAGCATTGTTTTATTAAGCCTCTTTTTTTACTTCTTTCAGGAGAAATTTATTTTTAAACCTGAAAAATTGTCAGATGATTTTGAGTTTTTTTACGAGAATCAAGAAGTTGAAGAGTATAATATTCAACTACATGATAATGTGTTGATCAACGGATTGCATTTTAAAACTAAAGACCCTAAAGGTGTAGTTTTTTACTTAAAAGGAAATTCTAAAAGTATAAAAGGATGGGGTAAATTTGCCGTAGATTTTACAGCTAGAGGATGGGATGTGCTGATGATAGATTATCGTGGTTTTGGTAAAAGCAAAGGCAAACGTACCCAACAAGGTATGAAAGATGATGTTCAGGCTATTTATAATATCATTAAGCAAAAGGTTGATGAAAAATACATTATAGTCTATGGTAGATCTCTAGGTACGGGTTTAGCAACCAAAATAGCGTCAGTTAATAACCCTAGAATGTTAATATTAGCTTGTCCATATTATAGTATGTCTAATAATGCCAAACGTTATTTGCCATTTATTCCTATAGGTCTATTAATGCGATATTCTATGCCAACATATAAATGGATAAAATATGTAAAATGCCCTATTAAAATTATCCATGGTACCAGTGATAAAGTTATCCCTATGAAATCTGGTGTAAGACTCTCTAAGGTTAATCCCAAATTAACAAGACTATATCCAATTATTGGAGGTGGACATAAAAATTTACATAATTTTGAAGGCTACCATAGAGCGTTAAAAGAAATTCTGTTTTCAAAAGAAATAGAAGTAATTGATAGGGAAAATACAAGCATTGATTTTGTAAGAACTAAACGGAAAAAACCAAATTAATGTTTAAAAAATTAATCTTTTTACTTATTACCCTTTATTTGCTTTTGATAATAGGTTTCTATTTTTTTCAGGAAAAGGTCGTTTTTAGACCCAAAAAATTGGCAAAAGGTTTTACATATTCGTTTACTACAAAATTTGAAGAAGTAAATTTAAAAGCAGAAGATAATTCATTAATTAATGCCTTACACTTTAAAGTAGAGCAGCCAAAGGGTGTTTTATTATATTTCCATGGAAATAAAGGTAGCTTGGATAGATGGGGCAAAATTGCATCGGACTATTGCGACTATAATTATGATGTTTTTGTTATAGATTATAGAGGTTATGGAAAAAATACAGATAAGAGAATTGAAAAAAAAATGTATTCTGATGCCTTATTGGCATACAATTATATCAAACAATTTTATAGCGAAGAGAAAATTTCAGTGTATGGACGGTCTCTAGGCTGTACTTTTGCTCTTAAAGTGGCTGCTGAAAATACACCTAAGCAATTAATCTTAGAAGCACCGTTTTATAATTTGACACATTTGTCTAAACATAAATTTCCATTATTACCATACCCTTGGTTATTGAAATTTAAATTCAATTCCAATACTTTAATTGAAAAAGTAACTTGTCAAATTACTATTTTTCACGGTGATGATGATAGTTTGATTCCAATAAAAGCAAGTCATAAGTTAGCGGCTAAAATAACAAAAAACAATCTTGATTTTATAACCTTAAAAGGTGCTACCCATCATAATA
>DEIV01000024.1 GCA_002352665.1 Flavobacteriaceae bacterium UBA2765 | reverse complement strand
TTTATCCCAATCCAACCCATGACATAGTTATCATTCCGAATAAGTTTATAAACTCAACTTATGAAGTCGTTTCAATAAATGGACAAATACTACAACAAGGAAAGGTTATTTCAAATAAAATTAGCTTATTGAGTTTAAATTCCGGAATGTATTTTATTAAAATAATAGACAGAGAAAGTGGAAATCAATATTTATTTAAGGTGTTTAAAAGGAGCTAAAAACTAATAGATATGTATTTTAAATAATTAGGTATCTTTATCTAAGTTCATACTAGGGAATTGGATTCATTTGTACAATAAATAATTAATAATAAGTTATGAAGTATTTGATATTTGTATTTTTTTTGGTGCTTTTTCAAACAACGATTGAATCTCAAACTCACGATTGGACACGAACAAATCCCGGTGGAGGTGGAGCTTATAGTACAATTGGTGCTAGTACTAGCGGTATAATTATAGCCGGTAGTGACTTAAGTGGAGCATATCGCAGTAAAAATGGAGGTCAAACTTGGGATGTGATTGGAGTTAGTCAAGGATTAACAGAAACTCATGTTTCGGGAATTGGTTTTCATCGTACAAATGGAAATATTCTATACATAGGAACTGAAAACGGAATATTTAGGAGTGATAATGGAGGAGATAATGCAAATCAAGTATTGGTTGGTGGTTATATTACCGACATAGAATTTGGAACCAATAATTCAAATGTTGGTTATGCCACTTACCATCCGACATTCAATTCGAATAATGGTGTGATTTATAAATCATTAAACAATGGAATATCATGGTCACAAATTAGTACCAATCTCCCAAATGGAATCCGAATTTTAAAAATTATTGTTAGTCCTACCAATGTAAATACTGTTTATGCCCTTACCGGAGATGGTCGTTTTGCTTGTGGTCCTGCCGATGTTTATAGAAGTATAGATGGAGGAATCAATTGGACAAATTTAACTACCTCTTTGTCAGAAATATTAGATATGGCACTCGATACAAATAATACTGATAATTTATTTGTGACAACTATGAATGCCGACTGTAATGAGCAGTTCTATTGGACTGATACTTTAGGGGAATTGTATAAAAGTACAGATGGAGGTTCAAGTTGGGGATCACCCTTGTCTGACTATACCGGTGTTATATGGCTTGATAAAAACAATGCTAATACCATAAAATTAATTGATCCTAGAGAGCCTTATCCCTGGAACGATAGAGCCGGAACTTTTACTTCTACTGACGGAGGTTTAAGTTTTACTCAAACAGGAAATGTTAATAATTGGGATACTTTTTTTCAAAATGATGTTTTTAGGTCATATGGAACAAGTTTTAACGGAATTTCAAAAACTTTAGGAGAAGATTTATCTAATGTGAACAGCTATTTTTGGGTTAATTCTCAATGGGCTTTTGCCACTTTAGATAAAGGAGCAACATTTAATAATATTTTTACTGATGAGGTTTCAACTGATTTTTGGCAAAGTAGAGGTTTTGATAATGTAAATATGATGGATATCTCTATTAGCAAGTCTAATCCCAATATTATTTATACTGCCTATTTTGATATTGGTATTTGGCGTAGTTTAGATAAAGGCATAAGTTGGCAAAGTTGTAATGATGAGCTTTATAGTGGAAATTGGAGCGGTTTTGGAGGAAACGCTGCTACTGTTTTGGCAGACCCAAATAGAGCAAATGTAGTTTGGGCATCTTTAGGAGGTCAACAAAATGGACAATCACCAATTTTTTTATTAAAGAATACAAATACCGGAAATAGGGATAGTTGGACAGATGTAAGTTCGTTGTTACCCAATGAAGAAATAATGGGATTGTCTATTGATGAAAACAGCCCAATAGCAAATAGGACATTATTTGTTACTGCATTAAAAGATGTATATAAAAGTACAGATGATGGCAACTCTTGGCAAAAGATATTTGATTGTGACGGATGCCGTTTTACTGCCGTAGATCAGTTTAGCAGTGCTATTGTATATGCAGGAGGTGAAAAAGGAATATGGCGTTCTACGAACGGAGGCTCAAGCTGGACAGATATTAGTCATTCTCAAATGTTGGCAAATAGCAACATAGAATTTTGGGATAGAAACTATAATGGTGTGTTTGATATTAAAACTGATCCAAATAATGCAAATTGGGTATATGTTACCGCTATAGGTAATAATAAAGGATTGTTTAAAAGTACTGACAGCGGCATAACATGGTCAAAAATTTTAACTGATAATTATTTACGAAAAGTGGCCATAGTGCCGAAAAATTCTAATGTACTATACGCTACTTCTTCAAGTGCTTTTGAGGCAGGAGGATATGAAATAAGTTCAAAAGGAATTTTGTTTTCTGATGATGGTGGACAAAATTGGACACAACAAAATCAAGGTATGGCTTACCCGTTTGCACTGGCAGTAGCGGTAGGTAATGAAGTGAGTCCTACAGTTTTTGTTGGATCTCCAGGAACAGGGTTTCAAAAATCTTTAGTGCCTTCTACATCATTATCAGTCAGCGAAGTAGAAAAAAAGACTATTACCATTTATCCTAATCCTTTTAAAGATGAATTTATATTAAGTAGTACTGACTTAAGTGCAAAATTTAGCATTTTAGTATTTAATAATTTAGGGCAAGAAGTAGCAAATATTTCAAATAAGGCTTCAAAAATAACTTATCCAATAGTATTAGAGTTAAAAAATTTAGAGTCGGGAATTTATTTTGTTAAGATTAAAAATGATAATAACCAAGATACAGAAACTATTAAAATTATTAAACTATAATGAAAAAATATATTGCCATATTAAGAGGGATTAACGTAGGAGGGAAACGAAAAATTTTAATGGCGGATTTAAAAGTGCTTTTAACAAAAATGGGTTTGCAAGACATCACTACCTATATACAAAGTGGAAATATAGTCTTCTTTTCCAATTTGTCAGCTCGTAAAATAGAAGAGACTATCAAACAGGCAATTTTTAAAAAGTATGGATTTGATGTGCCGGTAATGATAAGAACTTCAGAAGAAATAAAAATAATCTTTAACAATAACCCATTTTTACCAAATGAAAAAAATATAGACAAATTATATGTTACATTTTTATCTGAGAATCCAGTACTAGAGAATATAGATCACTTAAAAAAGATGGATTTTAATGGCGATCAATTTGTGATCGATAAAAGTCAAGTGTATTTATTTTTTTCAGAAAAATATAGTAAATCTAAACTGTCAAACAATTTGATAGAAAGTAAGCTAAAAGTAACCGCTACTACTCGAAATTGGAAAACAGTAAGAACATTATTTGAAATGGTTTCTAATGGATAAAAAAATGAGTATTTGTAAAGCAAATATTTATTCAGTTCCTGGTTGAGATTTGATAATATTCCAAACCTTAACTTCATCTTCTAATGAGAGTCCATCTTTAATCTCTACATGGATACCATCGCTAACTCCTAATGTTATATCTTTTCGTTCAAATTCCTGATCTCCTGTTTTTATTTCAACATAGGGTGCTTTTGTTTTTTTGTCAAACTGTACTAAGGCCTCTTTAATAGACAATACACTATCTGCTTTTGCCAAAATTATGGAGGCATTGGCACTTAAGCCCGCTCTTATAAAAGTGCTGTCTTGTTTTTTTAAGGTGCCTTTTATTTCAAACTGAATAGCACCATTATCTAATTTTCCTTTAGGTGCAATATAATCTAATACGGCATTAAAAGTAACATTCTCTATGGCTCCTACAGTAATTTCTAAGGGGAGATTTTCTTTTATTTTACCAACTTCAGATTCATCAACCTTACCCTCAAAAATCATTTTATTTACATCTGCAAGCGTGGCAATAGTAGTACCTTCATTAAAATTATTGCTTTCAATAACTTGATTACCAACTTCTACCGGCACTTCTAATACCATACCGGAAACTGTAGATCGAATTAAGGTATTGGCAGCGTTTCCTAATCCTCGGGTAGATCCGGTTTTTACAATATCATAATTCTGATTGGCAGCATTGTAAGATTGCTTGGCTTGTTGGTAAGTTACTTCGGCTCGTTCAAGCTCTTGTTTAGAAATTACTCCTTTATTGAATAATGAAGTTTGACGATCGTAATTTCGTTTTTCATCGTTTAATGAAATTTTGGCAGTTTGAATACCATTTCTAGCATTATTTAATGCCGATAAATTAGGTACTATCCTAATCTTAGCAATCAAATCATTTGCCTTTAGTATATCACCTCCTTTTACATACACTTCTTCAATAACACCAGAGATATTAGGTTTTATGAGTACTTCTTCAAGCGGAAGAATACTACCCGTAGCTACAGTTTTTTTAACAATAGATTTAGTTGAGGGTTTTTCGGTTTTATAAACCACAGGGTCTTGAGCATTTTTTGAATATAAATAATACATCGCCGCTGAAAAAGTAATGACTATAAAAACTAAAATAAAAATGGTTACTGATTTCTTCATTGATTATTTTTTTAATTAAATTTTATTCTGTTCTGAGTGCTTCTACTGGTTTTATTTTAATAGCATTTTGTGCAGGTATTAAACCGGCAAAAATTCCTGATATTACTAATATTGCCAAAGCTATAGTAACAACACCCAGATTAACACTGGGGTTTAAAAACATATCTATCGGGCCGCTCATTTCAATGGCATAATTGATAGCATAAATCAGTGTGGCTCCAAATACGATGCCTGCCATACCAGATATTATGGTTAAAAATACAGACTCGGTAAGAATTTGACCACGAATTGTGTTTGGAGTGGCTCCTAGTGCTCTTCTTATGCCAATTTCTTTAGTACGTTCTTTAACTACAATCAGCATTATATTACTTACACCTATCACTCCTGATAACAATACCAGAATTCCTACAAAGTAAGCAATTACCTTTAGTGCCATAAATAAGCTTTCAACTCTATTGTATTGTTGGTACAAGTCGAAGTTACCTACAGCCCGATCATCATCAGGATGAATTTTATGATTCTTTTTAACGATGTCAATTATTTGCTGTTTTAAACTTGTAATGGAAGTGCCATCCATAGCCGTAATTGCCATCCAACCTACCTTGTCTCCCTGATTAAAGGCTTGTGAAAAAGAAGTGAAGGGTACATATATTTGTTTTTGTGCTTCTTCACCATCACCATCACTATTTTTTTTCTTGTAAGTACCTATGACCATGAAACTTACACCCTGTATTTTAACATATGACCCTATAACTGCTTCATCTTTGTCATACAAACTTTTTCGAACACCTTCACCAATAATTGCAACTTTTCGTTTTTCATTAATATCATTATAATTGATAAACCTACCGGAAGTAATATCCATTGGTTCTTGATTGATAATCTCGGGATAATCACCATAAACATCAAATGCTCCCGTGTTTAAACCTCTTATTACATTGTTAGAACCATTAAAACCATTGAGTTGGTTTCGAGGAGAAATAAATCTTAAATTGGATACATTTTGTTTGATATCTTCAACATCTCCAATACGATATCTATAGCGTCTACCTTTTGGCATACCTTCATGAGCCTTAGTGACTACACGGGTCCACATAAACATGGTATTGGTGGCAATACCACCAAAGTCTTGTTTGATACCATTTTCCAGACCTTTACCAGCAGCCAATAATAAGATTAAAATAAAGATACCCCAAAATACCCCAAAAGCGGTCAATACTGTTCTGAACCAATTGCTGGTCAGCACTTCCAATATTTCGTTCCAACGATCTCTATTAAACATATTTAATTTCAATTATGATTTAGATAATTGTTTTTTTTCTTAAATCTTAAATCTTAAATCTCAAACCTTACACCTTAAACCTTAAACCTATTTATTCATCTCTTAAGGCTTCAATTGGTTGTATATTTGCCGCTCGCCATGCTGGTATAAACCCAGCTAAAGCACCTGCTATTATCAATAAGAAAACCATATTCAAGGCAATTGAAAAATCAATTGAAGGGTTTACAACATAATCTACTTCTACATTGGGTCCGACAATTTCAAGTAGTCCCATGCTAAAGATCAGTCCGGCAAACCCGGCCACAGCGGTAACAAATACAGATTCTTGTACTATCATTCCAATTATAGACCAAGGTTTTGCACCTAAAGCCTTTCTAATCCCAATTTCTTTTGTACGTTCCTTGACTACAATTAGCATAATATTACTAACACCAACCACACCGGCAATAATGGTACAAATACCAACAAACCAGAAAAACATGGCAATACTACTGGTTAATGTATAAAATCGTTTGGCTTCGTCAAGAGCATTAAAAACATTTATAGCACTATTGTCATCAGGTGCAACCGAATGAGATTGTTGTAAATATTGTTTGATATCAGATGCAAATTTATTAGATACCTCTACAGCTTTATCAAAATTTTCTTCCGGTTGTAAGGTAAAAAACAAGTTAGAAACCTTATTTGCTCCATTAAATATACCTTGAGCTGTGGGAGTGGGAATAAAAACACGATTTTCTTCACGTTCGCCACCTTCATCACTATAAATACCAATAATTTTAAAGTTAATGCCTGATATTTGAATATATTCATGCAATGGATCTTCAATATCTTTGAGCAATTCATTTTTAATTTTGCTACTTATTAC
>DEIV01000029.1 GCA_002352665.1 Flavobacteriaceae bacterium UBA2765 | reverse complement strand
TATCGAACTCACGTTAATTAGCAATTTAAGCCAAGGTGTAACTTATATACCAATTACTCATAATTTATCCATTTAAAAATGAATCAAATCGTCAATTTTACTGAAGAAAATAACTATGCTATTGTTACCATTAATAACGGAAAAGTAAATGCAATTTCTCATGAGGTGATTGATGCACTTAATAATGCCTTAGACCAGGCAGAGGCAGCACAAAAAGTAGTCATATTAACAGGAAAAGAGGGTGTGTTTTCTGCCGGCTATGATTTGAAAACAATGACAGAAAGCCCTGAATCGGCAAAAGCCTTGGTAACGACTGGCTCAAAACTGGTTTATCGAATGTTGTCATATAAGTTACCTATTATTGCGGCTTGTAGTGGACATGCAGTTGCAAAAGGTGCTTTTTTATTATTGGCCTGTGATTATAGAATAGGTGTTGAAGGCGATTTTAAAATAGGTTTAAATGAAGTAATGATTGGTATGACCATGCATAATGCCGGCATTGTTATGGCTAAAGCACGCTTGGCTCCTGTTTTTTTGGAACGAAGTGTTATAAATGCCGAAATGTATAATCCAAAAGATGCAATGACCGCAGGTTTTTTAGACAGGGTAGTGCCAGAGGAATTTTTAATGTCAACGGCAACTAAAATTGCGGAGATGTTTAGTAAATTAAATCTTAGAGCCCATGCTCAAACGAAATTAAAAGTTCGTAAACATTACTTAGAAGAATTAAAGCAGGCGATTGATTCAGATAGTAAAGCCGAAATTATTATCAATGCGTAGGGTTATTACTGAAATTCCGTTCAAATTAATTGTAAACTTATTAAGTTTTTAAACTGCGATATTGTTTTCTAATTTTTAGCACCTTATCATAATTCTCTATGATTAAAATACAACCTGTTTTTACTTATTTATCCGACCACACCGCAAGTTCATTCCCCGCCGGGTCTATGAAATGAAATCTGCGTCCACCAGGAAAAGAGAAAATATCTTTTGAAATGGCACCTCCGGCTTTAGTAATATTTTCTTTACTCTTGATAAGGTCTGTGTGGTACAAAACAACAAGAGCTCCGTTGCTAACGGTACTATCTGTGAGTTCAAAGCCACCTTGCAGACCACTTTCAGAAAAAGCGGTATAGGTTGGTCCATAATCTGTAAAACTCCAACCAAAAGATTGTTGGTAGAATTTCTTTATTTTTTCAAGATCACTCGCTTTGAATTCTACATAGTTGATGTGATTACTTTTCATGTTGATAATTTTAATAATACGAAGGTCGGTCATTTTTTATAAAAATTGCATATAGAGCATAATTAAAGATAGATAATGGTGTCAATTTTGTCGTGATTTTTAGAATTAAGGAGGGAAAATTATCTTTTTTATTTTTTTCATACATTTGTAGCTTATGATTGTATAAGTTATGTTTTCGGATATAGTCGATTACTTTTCGACACCAAAAAAAGGATAAGGCCTCTTCTTATCCGTATTTTTTATTTTAACATAACAAATATCATGAGATCAAATAATCAAATTTCATTTAAAAAATTCTTCAAGTATTTAAAGATTGCACTTGCTGGTAAAGAGCAAGAATTTACATCGGGCAGTATTCGTAAAGCAATTTTCATGCTTTCTATACCCATGATTCTAGAAATGATGATGGAATCTATCTTTGCCATTGTCGACATTGCCTATGTGTCACAAGTTAGTGTGAATGCGGTTGCTACTATTGGTTTAACAGAATCTGTAATTACATTGGTTTATGCTGTTGCTATTGGCTTAAGTATGGCAGCGACTGCCGTTGTTGCACGTAGAGTTGGCGAGAAAGATATTAAAGGAGCCTCTCAAGCAGCAGTACAAGCCATATTTTTAGGAGTTGGTGTTGCGGCAATAATTAGTGTGATAGGCATCTTATATCCAAGGGAGATATTATCCTTGATGGGAGCAGAGTCTGATTTGATAGTCGAAGGTTATGGCTATACAAAAGTGCTGCTGGGAGGTAATGTCACCATTATGTTGCTATTCTTAATCAATGCTATATTTAGAGGAGCCGGTAATGCTTCCATTGCTATGTGGACCTTAATTTTATCCAATAGCTTAAATATTATTCTAGATCCAATTTTTATTTTCGGGTTTGGACCGGTTCCAGCCTATGGAGTTGAAGGAGCGGCCATTGCAACTACAATTGGAAGAGGTACTGCAGTGATTTTTCAATTGATTGTGTTATTTTACGGTTGGAGCAAAATTAAAATTAAGGTTAAAGACTTGGTATTTAGAACAGCCATTATGTTCAACCTGATAAAAGTCTCCATAGGAGGCATTGGTCAATTTCTTATTGGAACTTCCAGTTGGGTATTCTTAATGAGAATTATGTCGGAATTTGGCAGCGAAGTATTAGCAGGATATACCATTGCTATTCGTATTATGATGTTTACTATGATGCCGGCTTGGGGGATGAGCAATGCTGCGGCAACATTAGTGGGTCAAAATTTGGGAGCTAAAAAACCTGACCGGGCTGAAAGATCAGTTTGGAAAACTGGGAAGTACAATGCTTACTTTATGGGTTTGGTCTCAATAATTTATATCGTTTTTGCTCCAAATCTTTTAGGATGGTTTAGTAATCAATCTGATGTTGTAGAATATGGTGCCTTATGCTTACGAATTATAGCTGCAGGTTATGTGTTTTATGCTTATGGTATGGTTGTAATACAGTCTTTTAATGGAGCCGGAGATACCAAAACCCCAACTATTATCAACTTCTTTTGTTTCTGGATATGTCAATTACCCTTTGCATATATTTTGGCCATTGTTCTAGATTTTGGACCTTCAGGTGTTTTTTGGGCAATCACATTGGCAGAAATTTTAATAGCAGTTGTAGGGATGATCTTGTTTAAAAAAGGAAAATGGAAAAAGGTTAAAGTATAGGGCAATCCGCTAAGAATAATGAATAATATGTCAATTCGAGTAATTTTTAGAAGTGAAACGTACAAAAATTGTATCGAGGATAGTATTTATCCTTTAAAATAGATTCTCAATATAATTCATCTCTGGCGGATTACTCTTTTAGATTGTTTTAAAATAATATTATGTATATCCGTAAATTGTAATAATATAGCGTAACGTCATGCTGAACTCGTTTCAGCATCTCATTACTGTTTGATTTACAGCTATTTGTTGAACGCGACCCTGAAACAAGTTCAGGGTGACGAACCAATTATGTCACATTACGGACAATCAGAATAATATTTATATTTAAAACGGAAAAGATAAAGATTAAGTTTTGTACTTTAGTTTCGGTTTAAAAAATCAAATATGACAATAAAAGGAAAACACACTATATGTACGCATTCAGGTGAAATAAAAGACACACAATTTGGAGGTGCAGTTTCTCCAATTTTTATGACCTCTTCTTATCCATTTATGGATGTAGATATAAAAAGGTACCCTCGGTATTTTAATACTCCCAATCAACAAGCAGTAGGTACAAAAATAGCAGCTTTAGAACATGCAGAAGCAGCAATACCTTTTGCTTCCGGTATGGCGGCGGTAAGTACAACCTTACTTGCTTTTTTAAACCAAGGAGATCATATTATTTTGCAAAATGAGATCTATGGGGGTACTTTCAATTTGATTCAAGAAGAATTTCATAAAATGGGCATCGAATATTCTTTTACAGACGGTTTAGAGGCAGAAGATTTTGAAGAGAAAATTAAAAAAAATACAAAAATTATTTATTTAGAAACACCATCAAATCCATTGCTGAGTATAACAGATGTGAAAGCTGTTGCTGATGTTGCTAAAAAATATGAGCTATTATCAATCATAGATAATACTTTTGCTTCGCCTATTAATCTTACACCTATAGATCTTGGTGTAAATATTGTCATACACTCTGCTACGAAATATTTAGGTGGCCACAGCGATATTTCTGCGGGAGCAGTTGCTTCAACAGTAGAAAATATAGATATCATTTGGAATAAGGCCAAAAATTTAGGAGGTAATTTAAGCGATTTTATGTGCTATTTATTAGAAAGAAGTATAAAAACATTGGGTGTACGCGTAGACCGGCACAATACAAATGCACAGTTTATGGCTACATATTTAGAGCAACATTCAGCCATTGAAAAAGTGTATTATCCAGGTTTGGAGAGTCATCCCAATCATAATATTGCAAAAGAACAAATGCACGGATTTGGAGGTATGTTATCTTTTGAACTTAAAGATGAATTGGATGCAATTCAATTTCAAAATAAGTTAAAATTAATTAAACCTTCAATGAGTTTAGCAGGTGTAGAGTCCACTATTTTAATGCCTTCTATAACTTCACATGCCTTATTGTCTGCAGCACAACGCGACGAAATAGGTATTTCTGATAATTTATTACGTCTTTCTGTAGGTATAGAAGATGTAAAAGATATTATTACTGATATTGAACAAGCTTTAACACAGGGCTAGCAACGAAGTTCAAGCTTTTTGAATTAATTATAATTATTTTTTTTACTCAATTCGCTCTTTTTTTACAAACCTTTTAAACAATTTTTCTGCAATAATGGTAACAACAATATTTTGCCAAATGCTACCCAAACCTTTTGGTACATGAATTGCATTTAACAGTTTACGAGGATTTAGATTGTCTTTTGATCTATGAATGCCTAATTTAATATTTTCACAATCTATCTCTTTTTGAAGCCATAAAATTTTAAGTTGTTGATCTATTTCTTTAAAAGAACTATAGTTTCTCTCTGCCATTTTTATCAAAATAAAAGTTTGAAAATATTTTTAACAAGGGTTTGTCAATTTTGTCCCTCAATAAATAGATTATAAAACCTATAATAACATAGAACACACCAACAGCGGCAAATCCATAAGCAAGGTTATCTATAATTTGACCAATACTAAATGATGCAGCCAATGAAAACATAAACAGAATCATCATTATCATTGCCCCAATAAGTAAAACTTTAGAAAAGGAAGTAACACTTTTCATTAAAACTTTGAAAGCTTTAAGTTGGTAGTACTCGCTGCTGTTTTCTATGTATGATCGAACATTCGTGTCAACATCTGATAGGTTCTCTTTTAAATTCTCAAAAGCCATTTGTTGTTAATTCTTTTGAAGATGAGCATTTTTCTTTCTAATATCTTCTAATTTATGTTCAAGATCTACAATCATAGCATCTGCCTTTAAGCTCACTTTAGAAAGAGTATCCTCTAATTTTTTTTCAAAATCTTTCTTTTTAGTGTCAACAGCCTTTGATATATCTTCCTTAGCATGAGATACTTTTTCAGAAATTTCCTCTTTAGCTTTTACAGCTTTATCTTTTATTTTTTTTCTAGTACTAGTTCCTTTATCTGGAGCATATAATATACCAACACCAGTACCCACTACTGCCCCGGCTAGCAAGGCTAATAATACATTTCCACTATTTTTTGACATCGCTTTATTTTTTTAAGGTTAATAAATAATTTACTTGATCAAATTTACTATTATAAAAAACCATTTACAATGATGAATATCAGTTTAACAATTTAAATTTAACTGGATTTTTCAATTGCTTTTCTCTAAGACTGAGCTGAGTCATGGCAAGGAAGATAAATTTCCTTACAATAAGCCTTTCAAGGATAAATATTTTGATGTATATTTATGTAAGAATTTAACGCATTACATTTTTTTCTATTTATTATGATCTGAAATTACTAAAACGTGTAGATGAAAAACTTAAAAAATAGTATCACATTGATTTTAATGTGGTTTACCTTTATTTCAACGGCTCAAACTGCTCAAGAAATCATTAAAAAAGCTGATGAAAAGTATAGAGGTACGTCGTCGTATTCAGAAATGACAATTAATATAGTGAGGCCAAAATGGTCAAAGCAGATGAAAATTAAGGGATGGACTAAAGGTACTGATTATTCAGTGTCAGTTGTAACAAGTCCTGCCAAAGAAAAGGGAACCGTATTTTTAATGCGAGGAAAAGAAGTATGGAATTATATGCCAACCATTGATCGAACCATTAAATTTCCACCCTCAATGATGTTGCAAAACTGGATGGGAACCGATTTGACCAATGATGATCTTGTAAAACAATCGTCAATTTTAGAAGACTACACACATAAAATTATTGGGAAAGAAGTTAAAGAAGGGTACAATTGCTGGGTTTTAGAATTGATTCCAAAAGAAGATGCTCCAGTTGTTTGGGGGAAGGTAATAATTTGGGTTGATCAAACAGAATATATGATGTTACAAACTGATTATTATGATGAAGATGATTTTTTAGTAAATCAAATGATAGGTTCAGATATAAAAGAGTTTAGTGGAAAAAAATTACCTTCTAAATTACGCGTAATACCTGTTGAAGATGAAGGTCAGGAGACCGTATTGATATATGATAAATTACAATTTGATATCAAAATATCTGATCAATATTTTACCACAAATTATATGAAACGAATACATTAATTTTAAGTTGATATTTATAGGATAGAGACAAGATTATAATGAATCTAATAATTTTGATTCTTTTAAATAGAGGAATAGAAAGTTAGTAATAATAAATTATAAAATTCACTTGAATTGCTGCTAAAACTCGCTTGGCGGAATATATGGCGTAACAAACGACGAACACTCATAACCGTCGCTTCAATTTTCTTTGCAGTTTTGTTTTCAATTTTTATGAATTCTTTTCAAAAAGGAGCATGGGTAAGAATGCTAGACAATATTGTAAATTATTATTATGGCTATGGCCAAATTCACAAGAAGGGATATTGGGATGAAAAAACGATAGATGATGCCTTAGAACTAAATGAAGAATTGTTACAATTACCGGCTAAAATTAAAGGATTAAATCTAATTATACCACGTTTAGAAACCTTTGCCTTACTCTCTTCAGGTGAGCATACTAGTGGTATGATGATCATAGGAACCATCCCCGATACGGAAGATAAACTAACCCAATTAAAATCACGAATAACTGAAGGTACTTATTTTGATAAAAATGATAAAGCCTTATTAATTGCCGAAGGTGTAAAAGATCTTTTAAAAGTAAACTTAGGTGATACATTGGTCATCCTTACACAAGGTTATCATGGTGTAAACGCTGCCGGTAAATATCCTGTTAAGGGTATAGTACATTTCGCTTCTCCGGATCTAAATAAAAGAATGATTTATTTACCATTGGCTGAAGCACAAATCTTGTTAGGTGCAACTTCAATGGCCACATCGTTAGCCCTACAACTTGACGATAAAGATTACTTAAAAAGTGTTATTGTCGAATTACAAGAACGTTTAGATGCAGAAACTTATGAGGTAATGGACTGGCATGCTATGTTACCTGACCTGGTTGAAGCTCAAAAAACAGATGCAGCAGGTAATTATATTTTCCTTTTAGTACTTTATCTAATTATTTCTTTTGGTATTTTTGGAACAATACTAATGATGATGAAAGAAAGAGAATATGAATTTGGTGTTTTACTTTCTATAGGGATGAGCAGAAGATTATTAGCTTTTGCTACTTGGATTGAAATCTTATTTATGGCATTATTAGGAATTATTTTCGGCATGTTAGCCGCTTTGCCGTTAGTATATTATTTTAAAATAAACCCGATTGATTTTAGCCAATATGGAGAAGGAATGGCAGAAACTTATGCAAAATGGGGGTTTGACCCAATATTTCCTACTGTAATGGATGCTTCCTTGTTTTATTCACAGGCCATTTTAGTACTAATTATAACTAGCCTGTTAGCATTATTTGCAGTTTGGAAAGTCTATAAATTGAAACCTGTTGAGGCAATGTGCGATTAATGAAAATATAATGGGAATGATTATTAAAATAGCATGGCGAAATATTTGGCGGAATATCATGAGAAGCCTTGTGGTAATAGGGGCTATCATTATAGGTATATGGTCGATTATTTTTTTAGTAGGTATGGTAAATGGTATGATTGAAAGCTATATAAATAATGCGATAAAAAATGAAGTTTCTCATATTAAAATTCATCATCCTGATTTTATAAATGATAAAGAAAGTAAGTATTTTATAAGTGATATTACTGCCATAAAAAATGAGGTGGATAGTATAACTGGTGTTAAAGCTGTTTCTTATAAGACAATTACCAATGCTATGATTAGCTCTAGTCATGCGGGTAGAGGTATTATGGCAATTGGTGTTGTACCCAAATATGAGACTAATGTTTCAGGGGTGTCACAAAAAATGATAGCTGGTAAATACCTTACTGACACCAAAAAGAACCAAATATTGATCAGTAAAAGGACAGCTAAAAAGTTAAAGGTAAAACTGCGTTCAAAAGTTGTATTGACCTTTCAGAATTTGGATAATGAAATTACAATGGGTGCTTTCAGGGTGGTAGGAATGTTTGAAACAGGAAATAATATCTATGATGAATCAATTGTTTTCGTTTGTCAAAAAGATTTAAATACTTTATTAGATATAAATGGAAATGGTCATGAAGTTGCCATTTTGATAGATGATCTATCTGAGCTGGATAGCATTCAAGCAAAAATATCCAAAATGTATCCAGATCTTCTAGTTAGAAATTATAAAGAAGTACAGCCTGAATTAGCCTTGTTTCAATCACAAATAAAAATGGCAGGGATAATTTATATGGTTATTTTCATGTTGGCACTGGTATTTGGTATCATCAATACTATGATGATGGCGGTTTTAGAAAGAGTACGTGAATTGGGAATGCTAATGTCTGTAGGAATGAATAAGATGAAAATTTTTATGATGATTGTCGTGGAGACAATCTTATTAGCTATGGTAGCAGCACCGGTAGGTTTAATTTTAGGATATATGACAACAAGCTATTTTAATAAGAATGGAATTAATTTATTTTTCTATTCTGAAGAAGGGATGAAACAATTTGGATTCGATAATTTTATTTATCCCAATGTCCCAACAGATACATATTGGCAGTTGGTAGTAGCAGTAAGTTTGACTGCTCTACTAGGTTCATTATACCCTGCATGGAAAGCTATAAGATTAAGACCCGTTGAAGCTATTCGTGGAAGTTTTGAAACAAGAGACGGACTTATGGTTTGGTTATTTAAATTTTTAAGAAATAAAATTCGATCTATATGGACTTGATTGTAACTAAGGGGATTACTAAAATATATAATCCTAATAAAATACCTGTGCATGCCTTGCAAGGTATTGATTTGACTATTAAAAAAGGAGAATTTACAGCTATTGTGGGCCCTTCAGGTTCTGGTAAAACTACATTGCTAAATATTATCGGAGGTTTGGATAGACAAACAGAAGGAACAGTATGGATAGAAGGAACAGACTTGACTAATTTATCAGATAATAAACTGATTGATTTTAGAAAGAATAAAATAGGTTTTGTATTTCAATCCTATAATTTGATACCGGTTTTTACGGCTGCTGAAAATGTTGGATTTATTATGTTACTACAAAAAAGGTCAAAAAATGAAATAGATACTCGTGTCTTAAACCTATTGAAATCAGTTGGTATTGTAGAGCAAATGAACAAAAGACCTAATCAAATGAGTGGTGGACAACAGCAACGGGTCGCTGTGGCAAGAGCATTGGCATCAAAACCTAAATTTGTTTTAGCAGATGAGCCAACAGCTAATTTAGATAGTAAATCTACTACAGATCTATTAGATATTATGGAAAACCTCAACAAAAAAGAAGACATGACCTTTATATTTTCTACCCACGATCAAAGAGTGATTGATCGTGCTCATCGAGTGATAACAATTGAAGACGGAAAGGTCGTGTCTGATGTTAATAGTAGCATTAATTAATTTGCCTTAGGTATGATGTATGGTTAAAGAATTAAAACATATTCTTGAAATTTTTGTCAAATACTTGCCTTCTATACGATTAATTTTTACAGGTTTAATACTCTTTTTTGTAGCTATCATTCAAGCTCAGGAAGATCAAAATTGGACAAATGAAAATGTTGAATTTTCCGGTTACATCAAATATTTAAACACTTCTACCTTTCAAGATTTTGATGCTATAATTAACGATAACTTATTGCATAATCGATTGAAATTAAAAGTTTATATAGATGATCATCTCACAACCGCCGTAGAGATTAGGAATAGAATTTTTTGGGGAAATACCATACAAGCAACCCCCGATTTTGCTGCGTTTATTGACGCCGATAATCAAGATATTGATATGAGTATCAACATAATTAATAGATCCGCTTTGTTATTTCATTCTAAAATAGATCGTTTGTATATAGATTATCATAAAAATAAATGGCAGGTAACCCTGGGGCGTCAAAGAATTAATTGGGGTAAAAATTTGGCTTGGAATCCAAATGACTTATTCAATACCTATAACTTTTTTGACTTTGATTATGAAGAGCGTCCAGGTGCTGATGCTTTACGAGTACAATATTTTATTTCAGGAAATTCAAGTGTTGAAACGGCTATTAATTATACTGATAAATGGGATGAAAATACAACAGCCGTTAAATATAATTTTCACTATTTTGATTATGATTTTCAGGTACTTGCGGCTAAATATTTAAAAGATTATACATTTGGAATAGGGTGGGAGGGTGCGATTAAAAGTATTGGGATAAAAGGAGAGTTCAGCTACTTTTTTCCTAGAAATAAAGCAACTATTTCGGATGATGTTTTGGTTGGAAGTATATCCTTTGATTATTATTTCAAGAATGGGCTCTCAATTAATGCTGCGGCTTTATTTAATAGTGGAGGCATTAAAAACACGAATTCTTTTGATCCTGAACAATTTAATAGTACAACACTAAGTGCTAAAAATTTAATGCCTAATAGATGGTCATATTTTTTCCAAGCGGCCAAACCTTTAACTCCGGCTATAGGAACCTCTATATCAACAATATACGCATATGAACTCAATGGGGTTTATATAATGCCCCAATTTAGTTATCAGATCTCTCAAAACTGGGATTTTGACACTATTGCACAGCTATTTTATGGAAAGCAAAATGAAAGTTTTTCTAATATTCAAAATAGTGTGTATTTAAGATTTCGTTGGAGTTTTTAATCTAAATAATACCCCAACCGTTGCCGCCTCGGGTAAGCTCTTTCACTCTTCAGGTAAACCTTTCTGTAGGTGAAGACCCAGAAAGTAGTCTGTTTAAAGAAATTTTTTATTTGCATTCTTTCATATTTTTTATGAAGGTAGTCGTGAATCTTCTTAACTAGTTAGTGATTCTAAAATCCGTCTCCGAATTGAAAAAAATTATTTAAACTGTAAACAAATCTTAGGTCAAACTCAGGTTTATAGTATATTTGACATCTAATTTATAAATTATGAAACTAGATATTCTAGCCTTTGGTACTCATCCTGACGATGTTGAATTAGGTTGTGCTGCAACCATAGCTAAAGAAATTTCATTAAGAAAAAAAGTTGGTATTATTGATTTAACCAGAGGAGAATTAGGTACCCGTGGTTCTGCGGAAATAAGAGATAAAGAAGCCAAAACAGCTGCTAAAATTTTAGGAGTTGTGGTTAGAGAAAACCTCGCCTTTGCGGATGGATTCTTTGTCAATGATAAACCACATCAATTAGAAGTCATTAAAATGATTCGTAAATATCAACCAGACATTGTGTTGTGTAATGCTATTGACGATCGACATATTGACCATGGAAAAGGGAGCAGTCTAGTAAGTGATGCTTGTTTTCTATCGGGCTTACGAAAAATTGAAACTTGGGTGTCAGGAAAGCCGCAAGAAGCTTGGCGACCTAAACATGTGTATCATTATATACAGTGGAACAATTTAAAACCAGACTTTGTTATTGATGTTTCAAACTTTATAAATATAAAAATGGAAGCCGTAAAGGCGTATAGCTCACAATTATATGATCCGAATAGTAAAGAACCTGTTTCTCCTATTACGAGCAAGAATTTTTTAGAGAGTATTGCCTACAGAGCAAAAGATCTGGGGAGGCTAATAGGGGTAGAGCATGCTGAAGGTTTTACTGTTGAACGATATGTAGCAGTTAATAAATTAGATGATTTGATTTAAAATAGATGTAGAGTCTAAAAGAATAAACTTTAGTAATTCTTCTTTTTTAATTCGTCAATAATTCTTTTAGCTCTGGCATTTCCGGAATCATACTCTAATGACTTTTTATAGTTTACAATGGCTTGAGCTGTATCTCCTTTTTTTCTAAAAGCATCACCCAGACTATCGTAAACATTTGAGCTTTCAGGGTATAATGCAATATTTATTTTAAAAGTATTAATGGCTTTCTTATAATTTTTATCTCGTAATGCTTTATAACCACTTGAATTTAAATTCTTTTCATTAATAGATGCATCCAACGAGTCGTTTTCTTTTATAGCTAAATAACCCTTTAAAGCCATATCATATTCATTATTGTTTAAATACTCACTCGGAATTTTTTCACCTACTTCCAATTTTTTATAATTAAATGAAATTTCTTTGTTCTTTTCTTTTGGTACTAACACTATATACTCTTTTTGATCTATTGGATTGGTTAGGAATTGTATTTTTTCATTCATTTCTTTTACATAAAAAGTAGTGTCATTTATTTTAAGAGGTTTAATATTTTTTGCACCTCTCCAAATCATAAAAAGGTTACTTTCTTTAAAATATACTTCAACAATTTCATCAGAATTATATAAATATCTACCGGAAGTTTTTTTTATAAAGGAAGGGTCATTGGATGTATTATTACAGCTAAACATGACGATAAATGATAATAAACGGATACTATATTTTATTTTCATAATGATTGTTATTGGTTGGTCATTTTAAGGGTATTAATCTTGTTTTTAATAAAATCCAATTCCATAAGTGTTTAATAAACCTACGCTTTTAATTTTGACAATGCGTTCTGTACAGCTAAGATGTAAAGTTAATTTTTTTTATACTTTTTATATTAGTGTTTAATTCAAGTATGTACGTTACAATTTTTTCAATTTTTATTTGAAGAAGTGTGCAAATAGATTATATTTGCATCCGCCTAATATAAATGATAGTTGTTGTTTAACTATTTTTTTGTGACAGACAACTTCGCTACAATAAAATTGTAGTAATAATAATATGGTGGTTGTAGCTCAGTTGGTTAGAGCATCGGTTTGTGGTACCGAGGGTCGTGGGTTCGAGCCCCATCTTCCACCCAAAGAGTCGATTTTTTAAAATCGACTCTTTTTTTTATTGATAGTTTTATTAAAAAAATGGAGCTAGAAGCTTATTTTGAGCAGAACCTGCTAAGTAAAAACTTAGTCAATTAAGCCACGTCTTCTACCCCTATTATTGAAAGATCCCTTATCCAAAGCTATTGGGATAGAGAAATTTTTTTATGCATTAATTTTATAAAAAAATGAGAATCTAAAGGGTATTCAAGTATACTGAGAGCAGTCAAGAGCAAAAATGCATAGATAAATTGATCTATACTTTACACTCAAGATTGTGAACTATTATCATCTAGGCTATTTTTATCAAAATTTTAAGCTTTGTTTTTCAATAATTTGAATAAATTTGCAATCACATAAAAATTTAACCTATGAAAAAATATTACATTACTTTAAGTGCCGTTCTAGCTTTTGTCAGCATTTATGCTCAAGATCAAAAAGATATTTCTTTAGATAAATTAGTAATGCGTCAGTCATTAGCTTATGGAGATAACGCTGTAGCTACTAGTAGTATTTATAATATTATTGCTAAAGAAGGTGTAAACAGCACCTATAAAGATAGCTTGGCATATTTGTATTTTAATAGCAGAAAGTTTTCCCCATGTTTTATGGTATGTACAGACGTGTTGAGTAGAGATGGCAATAAATTAGAAATTTTAGAAATGCAAGCTATTTCTTTAGAAAGCTTAGGAGCCATTGAAAAATCTGCTCAGTCTTATGCAAAACTAACTTCTAAAACCAATAATAATTTTCATGCCTATAAACTGGCCAATTTATATTTCGCATTAAAAAAATTCGATGAAGCATATAGAGCAATTCTTAAAGCTCAAGAATTAAAAGATACCGGTGAAATAAAAGTAAGTTATGCCGTTAATAAAAATTATAATCAACAAGTTGCATTATTAGCCGCCATTTCCAATTTAAAAGGTTTGATTGAATTTGATCAAGATAAAATGGATTTAGCTAAAGCGAGTTTTAAAAAGGCAGTAGAACTACAAGAAGATTTTGTTTTGGCCAAAGAAAATTTGCAAGCTGTGATTGATGGTAAACAGGTGAAAAAGGAGTAAAATAGTATTCAGTTTCCAGTCAGACAGTAAAATTACATTTAATAAAAAATATAACTCAATGTGAAATGTATAATGTTCTGTTAGTATTTCAGTATTAAATTAGTCTATTGTCTTAAGTCTTTAAGCGAAGCGGTCTTAACTCTTTTTTAAGTTAACTTCTCCTTTAAACATGTTGCCGTATAAGAACCTTTAACTTTTATCATATCTTCGGGGGTACCTTGAAATAAAAGTTTACCTCCGTTTTTACCACCATCAAGTCCTAAGTCAATAATATTCGGTACTATTTATAAGGATTGTATTATGTTCTCCACTATGTGTAATCCCAATAATTGCATCTGACATTAATTAAGTGAAATATTCAGCAATTCAAGTACATTTAACGACGATTGAGCCTGAAAGCATTTCATTTTCTAGTTAATCATCTCATATTTGCTTCATCATTTAATCAATTTGTATATCAAATATAAAACTTATGAAACCAAAAAATCTTTGCCTAATCGGATTAATTCTTTTCGTTATTAGTTATATATTTTTTTCTCAAGGCGGTTTGAGCACTCAACAGATCGATTTCGCTCATTGGTTTAATTTGATTGGAGCAGTACTATTATTATCCTTTAATAATGTATTTCCCAAAAATACGCTTAATTCCATAGCATCTTTTTTAACATCTTTAGGGGTTATTGCTCACATTGGACTTTGTACTATTGATTTTATCATGTGGAGCTTTGGTAGTGATGACATTGGAAGAAATGCATTAAGTGAACAAATAAGTTATACACCGTTAATTTTGTATCCTTTTATCATAGTCGGACCATCTTTGCTCTTTGTAGGCTTAGGAACTCATGCTCTGAATTTTATCAAAACAAATCCGATAAGTGCTCTTATGGTAATATTAGGTGGATCTTTTGTTGGAATTTCTTATTTTATATGGGATAACGGAAATTTAATGTTAATGAGCTGCGTTGTTTTTGCATTTGGACTAGGGCTTCTTTTATACAGAAGCAAAATTCAAAAAGTGAGGAAGAGTAAGCTGTAAAAAACATTTAAATAGTTTATGCAGCGTCAAAAGTAAGAAGGTATTATGCGTAGATTAGTATATTTATTTGAATTGTATACAATACAAATAATTCCGTTATTTGCTTTATGTGCATCTAACAAGTGGAATCCCTCCAATACGCATCTAAACATCGATGTAACATTTTTTCAATTGTTATTTGTTGTTATGAATTAAAAAGGGCACACATTTAACTATAATATAATTCAATTATAATGTTATTCAATAAAGAAAAACGTATAAAATATTTGGGGTTTGACGACTTTTGGTTTGTGCTTATAGGCATTCCAGTACTAAGTTTTTTTTTAGATTATATTTTTAATAATTCTTTTGCTAATTTTCCGTTTAACGAAGCCCTTACTAATTTGAGTATAACACTTCTTTTTACGATTGTCAATTGGTTTATTATGCGGCAACCCATAATTTACTTGAGAATAAAATATACGGCTTTTCGTGATGATATTAAACGTATTATTATAGTATTTCTGATTATGGTCACTACAGTTTGTTTAGTTGACTTTATAGGAGCGTCATTGTTGATAAATTACACAAACCAACCCTACCAATTATTTTCTCGATTAAGAGAGTTATTGTTTCTTATTCTTATCAGCACAATGGTCATAGCCATATATGAAGTTATATATTTTTACACAAGACTAAAAAAATCAATTAGGGAAGAAGAACAGTCAAAGCAAGCGTTAATTCAAGTGGAATTAGACGGACTTAGAAATCAAGCCCAACCGCATTTTTTCTTTAATACCCTTAATACGCTTCGTGATATTATTGACCAAAATTCCAAGGAAGATGCAAAGAAATTTGTAGACAAACTCTCAGATGTATATCGCTTTCTTCTGGAATCTGGAAATGCCAATTTGATTTCACTTCGAAATGAGTTAAAATTTGCAAAAGCATATATCTACATACAATCAGAACGCTTTGGAGATAATTTAAAATTAAATTGGAATATTCCAGAAGCCTCTCTAAATGATATGATTGCACCGATGAGTTTGCAGCTTTTATTGGAAAACGCCATAAAGCATAATGTAATTTCTAAAGCTAAACCACTAGTGATAAATGTAGAAGTTAAGGATGATTATTTGGTTGTAGATAATATAATTCAATCCAAATCTACGCAACTACCCTCAACGAAAGTTGGGCTCAAGAATATAGAAAAGCGATACAAATTAATTTCTAGTAAATCAGTAGAAATAATAAATGAAGGAAATCGATTTATCGTTTCCTTGCCGTTACTAAAAAAATAAAACAAAAGCATTGTTATGGAAATACTGATCATTGAAGATGAAACACGAGCGGTAAGTCAATTGCAACGTATGCTAACAGCATGTGGTTTCAATTATGAATTGTTAGGAGTAATTGATACTGTAGAAGATGCAGTAGTCTGGTTTCAAAAAAATACAACACCAGACTTAGTGTTTATGGACATCCAACTGGCGGATGGACTGAGTTTTGAAATTTTTCAGAATATAAAGATTGAAGCACCGATAATTTTTACAACAGCCTTTGATCAATATGCAATTCAAGCATTTAAAGTTAACAGTATAGATTATCTGCTAAAACCTATTCAAAAAGATGATTTGAATAATGCATTGGATAAATTAGGTAAATTAAATAAACCCGTAACCGTTCAGTCCGCTATTTTAAAAAAACTACTCAGTAGTATGGAAGAGGGTAATAAGAGAAATGGTATACTAGTAAAAGATGGTAGTGGATTTGTACAAATTAGAATTTCAGACCTGTTATACGTTTATTCAGAAGATAGTGTCACTTTTGGAATAACCACTAAAAGAAGATATATTATTGATGAGACGATTGACGAATTATTCGGTTCTTTAAATCAAAATCAATTCTATAGAATCAACCGTGGTCAAGTAATTTCTAAAAATTCAATTCAGAAAATAGATGCTTATTTTAATCATCGGGTCAAACTGTCAATTTCAAACCCACGAGATCAGGAATTTATCGTCAGTAGACAAAAAACAAGTGATTTTAAAAAATGGCTGAATAAGTAGGTGTTTGATTAAAGTGTAACTATATTAAACAATACTTCGATTAAAATAGATAATCACGTTGAGCAAAGAACTAGGAAATTTACCCATCAATTAGTAACCTAGACTATAAATTTAGACTGGGTTCTTTATTTACCGTGATGTACTATTTTTTTCTTCCTGTTAGAGTGTGTCCCATTTATCGGATAAATAGTCGAGAAAAAATCATTGCTAAATCCATCTTTCAAAAAATAGACCCATATTTCAATCATTAGGTCAAACTTTCTATTTCCAATCCACGGAAACCAAGAATTTATCATGGATCCAACAAATACCATTAATTTCAAGAAATAGAGGCATAAATAAGTGGTTGATTACAGTTCAACTGCCCTTTACGATACTCTGGCAAAAATGCCTATCCAGAGCAAAGGGTTAAACGGATATTGCACCAATATTAATTTAAACAATAATAAATCATGAAAAAATTACTATTTGCACTTTACTTATTGACGTTCTTGCAGCTACCTGCTCAAGAAACCATGACAACTGACCAATGGCAAGAAGATCTCCGTTTCTTGCAAAACACCATACATCAAGACTATCCGTTTCTATTTGTAAAAACCACCAAAGAAATTTTCGACGCTGAAGTTGAAACTCTTTATAAGAACATTCCAAATTTAGAAGAACATGAAATTATTATTGGGATGTCTAGAATTATAACTTTATTCAAATATGGTCATATGAGCGTTAGTTATTACAAAAAACCTTTTGAGTTTCATTATCTACCTTTTAACCTTTATGAATTTAATGATGGCGTTTATCTTCAAGGTGTGCACAAAGACTATAAAAAAGCACTTGGAGCAAAGGTTGTTGCCATTAACAATGTACCAATTGCCGATGCTTTAAAAATGGTTCGTCCCATGGCAAACGCTGAAAATGAACAGTATTTTAAGGCGTATGGAATTAATCATCTAAGAGTTACTGAAGTGTTACATGCTCAGGGAATCACAGATAAACTAGAAAGTTCGATTAAACTTACCTTAGTTAAAAAGGGTAAAATTTTTATCCAATCGTTTAAGACATTACCGAAAGGAGAAATTGTACCGACGTCATATCGTCATGTTATAAAAGATGAAAATTGGCTGGATGCAAGAAATCAGGTAAGTACCCCTTTATATCTGAAAGATCTTAATAAAATTTATTTTTTCGAATACCTACCAGAACAGAAAGCGATTTATGTTAGGCATAGTCAAATAAAAGATGATCCCGAAGAAGATACGAAAACTTTTTATGCACGTGTCTTTGATTTTATCGAAAACAACGATGTTGAAAAGCTAGTACTTGATGTTCGGTTGAACGGGGGCGGAAATAACTTTTTGAACAAGCCTGTGATTACGGGTATTATTGAAACTAAGAAAATAAATAAGGTTGGTAGCTTTTTTGTAATTATTGGGAGAGGTACATTTTCGGCCTGTCAGAATCTTGTAAACGAATTGGATAATTATACCAATGTCATTTTTGTAGGAGAGCCAACGGCGGAGAATGTTAATTTCTATGGTGATGCCAGTGCGGTACCTTTACCCAATAGCAAGATTCCTGTTTATCTTTCCTATGCATGGTGGCAAGACAAGCCAGCTTATAATAATGCGGAATGGACCGAACCCAATGTTCCCGTAGATATGAGTTTTGAAGAATATTCATCCAATCAAGATCCTGTACTCGATGCCGCCTTAACTTTTTCAGGTGATGATTTCAAACCCGACCCAATGAAATATATATCTGATCTGTATATAGCGGGTAAGATACAAGAGTTGTCACAAGAGCTACCAAAAATGGTAAAAGACCCTAGGTATGATTTTTTTGATTTTGAAACTGAATTAAGTAAAACTGGACATCGCCTTTTAGAAAGTGGCAGACCTGAGGAAGTTCAAGCGGGAATTGGTGTATTTACATTTGTTACACAACTGTTTCCAAATTCTGCAAATTCTTGGAAAAACTTGGCAGAAGGCTATTTAAAAATTGGAGATAATAATATAACTATCGAATTATTAAATAAGGCGATTTTTTTAGATTCAGATGGAGAAATTGGCAAGAGCTCTAAAGAGATGCTTAAAAAATTGACTAATAAATAATTGATTTTGAGGAAATTTTGGTACCTGTTAATCGTCCCATTAAACATCTATTTAATGGGACGATTTTAATATGTTTATCACCTCGAAAAGCCTAAATTAACGTGAGTTCGATATAACT
>DEIV01000094.1:21733-24630 GCA_002352665.1 Flavobacteriaceae bacterium UBA2765 | reverse complement strand
TGATAGCACGAGCTTCATAGGTTACTTCTTGTTTACAAGAAATTAATATTGCAAAGATTCCGATTAATATGGTTAGTTTTTTCATTTTTAGTTTTATTAAACAAATGGTTTAAAAAGTCTCTCGTAGAGATGCTAAGCCACCAAGTTGTTTGTTTTTATAAATGGAGTATTATTCTATTTGGGAATTTATTTATATTTTATAGTTAGGTTTGTACTTCTTTATCAATTACAATTTTACCCATATCCATTTCTATTAATCGATTTACTAAACCTTCCACCTCATCTATTCTATGACTACTTATAATCATAAGTGCATTTTTATCAAAATTATGTAAATAATCAAATAAAATGGTTCGTGCTTTTGGATCTAAATTAGCAGCCGGCTCATCCATTAATAAGATTTTTGGTTTTCTACCTAAGGCAAATGCTACTAATAATTTTTGTTTCATTCCACCCGATAGTTTCATAAAAGGTTTGTCTAAATTACCTTGAACATCTAAACCTAATTTTTCGCTGATTGCTATAAATTCTTGCTGGTCGGTATTTGTTAGTGTTCCGAAAAATTCTAACATTTCACCAACCGTCATTTTTATTGGAGGTGGTATTTGTGGTACAAATCCTATATGATGTAGTATTTTTTCGCGTTCTGTTCTTGGATTCATTCCCAAAACATCAATGTCTCCTTTATATTTATATAATCCTAAAATACTGCGAATTAAAGTGGTTTTTCCTGCACCATTTTGGCCAACTAAAGCAATTCGTTCACCAGCTTTGAAGTTATGACTAAGCTCTTCAATTACCGTAGTTTTTTTAAAGGACTTAGTCAGTTGCCTGACCGCAATTAAGGTCTCTGAGTTTTCCATTTTTTAGTTTAATGTTTTAATTACAAGGCTAGCAATGTTTGCGTGAAAATTACCAAGCTGTGCAATTTAATTTTTTGTTTCTAAATATTGTTTTAAAACGATTAAAATTTCCGTTTTCCATCTTCTGTATGCTGACTTTAGGTAATTTTATCAAACCCTTTTACTGTCAGTTTAAGAGCATCACCATAACATATATCAACGCATAAGCCACAGTTGGTACAATCTGCACCCGTAGCATGTATTTCTTTGGTGGCTTCACCACGTTTTACAAACCATAATTCATGTGGTACCAAACAAACATCTTGACAATCTCTACAATGTCCACACTTGCTTAAATCAAATTGAACACCAACTGGTGATACCTTTTTCAAGACACTATACGTAACTCCAATCGGACAAACATAGCGGCACCAAAAACGTTTTGAATATACAATTTCAAAAAGTAATAATGCCACAACCCAAAGAACTAATAATCCTGGACCATAAATAATGGCTCTTGAAATTATACCTACCGGGTTAATAGTTTCAAAAACTAATGTTTTTGTAAAAAATGCCAGCAGTAAAAACCCTACCCAAAAGATGTATTTAATACCAATGTTATAAGAATGTTCTTTAATTTTTCTCTTTTTCACTAAATAATTATGCAATTTTTCAGCATTTTCAGCAAGAAAATGATAGGGGCAGAGCCATGAACAAAATGTTCGACCTCCCATTAAAAAATAGAACATCAATATCACAAAAAATCCGATAAAGAAATTGGTGGTTAACATAGCATAATATCCGGTACGACTACCGATAAACATTTCTTGAAGAGCATTGTACGGATCCATTAAATAAATTCCGAAAAAACGTGAACCACTTAGTGAACCTTCTAATACGCCTATATCAAAAGTAAAAGAGACCCAAAAAAGGAAATTCATAAAAACTAATACAGCCCAACGTTTGTTACGCCATTTATTTTTATTCGGTTTTTTTGCTTTCCATTCTTTAAATGTGATACCTAGTTTAGAATTAGGCATATCTTCTCTGCGTTTGGCAGGTATAGGTTGTAAATTTTTAAACTTCATCATTAGAAAATAATTTAAGCGGTTTCTAATTTTTCAATAATAATAGTATCTGGTGTTGACGGACAAATCATAACACAAACACCGCACCCTGTGCAACCATCCTTTATCATAGGACGTGAAAATACTTCTCCATTTTGTGTGATCTTTTCTTCCATCGCAATTGCAGTTTCTCCTATTGGACATTCAGTCACACATAGATCACATATTTCGCGATTAAACTGATGATCATTTACAGCTGATGCTTTACGTTCTTTACGTTTAGGGTTAGGAGAACGATATATACCATCAAATCCATCCTCTCTCGGAGACCCTTTAAAGCCCTTTCCATTTCTAGCAAAGCAAGTTTTATGATTGATAACCGCTAACCCCATTTTAGTATGAGATTTCATCGCTTTAGATTGTACGGCAATCGGATTGTAATCTTTACCGGGAACCGGGTTTGCTTTTTGATACGCTACAAACGCATCTTCACCGGCTTTTTTAAAGGGAATAAAATCTAATGCTGCTGTTGGGCATGTCTCTACACACTGCATGGCATCACAAGAAAAATCACAAGCTTGTCCACGTGGGTCAATATATGGTGTTCCATAAGAAAGACCATCTTTTATACTAGCTAATTTTATGGCTTCAATTGGGCAGATCTGAACACAAAGACCACATTTAATGCATGCGTAAACAAACTCATCTTCATTCACAGCTCCCGGTGGACGCAACAATGCTTTTGAATTCTCTATATTTAGTTTTTTCAAATAGTTAGCCCCAACACCTACGGCACCTAATGCAGCAACAGCAACGGCACTATTTTTAAGAAAATTCCTTCTGTTAATATCTGATTTTGATTTTTTCATAATTCCTAAAACGATTAATCTTTTCTCTTCTAAATCTTAATTCTCACTCAATTAATTATATTTTTTTATCACACTTATTATTAGACGAGGTTAGGTTTAAAACCCATGTTCTTTATCAA
>DEIV01000094.1:0-21546 GCA_002352665.1 Flavobacteriaceae bacterium UBA2765 | reverse complement strand
TATCATGCATATAATTTCCTTTAATTAAATTACCTTCTAAATCTGAGTGAAAAAGCATGCCTACATTACAAAAAGCAATTTCATTACCAATTATTGTATTCATTTTTTCAGGAACAAATGGAGACACATCAAAGTGAAGTCCGTATGCTGAATATAAAAATCGATTATTGAGTATTTGATTAGAGGATGTTTCTTTTAAACCCACACACATTCCAGAGGTTCCTGTAGAAGCTTGAATTAAATTTTCTGATAAAATAGTTTGTTCACTATACATTAAAAACACTCCTACAGAATTGTCATAAAACTCATTTTTATGAATTCGATTATTATGCGAGTACATAAAATGAATACTATACCTATTTCCTACACCTTTATTACCTTCGAAAAGATTACCAGATGAATACCAAACAACCATATCACGAACCTTATACCAAGAATTATAATGTATTGTGTTGTTGGTAGAATACCATAATCTAATTGCATCACCTTTTAATGCGAGTGGTTTTCTAGTAATAGAAGATATATCATTATGTTCTATAATACATCCATCCGATTTAAAAATATCAACACCAAATAAACATTCATTTATCAAACAGTTTTTTACAATAGTATTATTTGCTTCAATAATTTTCACACCGGCATCTAAACGATCAGGAGAATCACCAGAATGTGTAATGTGTAAATTTTGTATGGTAACATTATTCGCTTTTACATAAATAACAGATTCATTATCCATACCTGAAACTGTTGCCTTTCCACCACCATCAATTACTACATTTGGCACTTTAATCGTAGCGGGGCCTGTATAGAAACCAGGTTTCAGTTTCAAAGTATCACCAGGTTTCAAATTTTTGAGTAAAGTATTTAGAAATACTTGCTCTTTGTCTGATTCAAAAGGAGTGATTTCAATAAGTAAACCATGTTTTTCAGCATGTTTTTCTTGCGAAAAAATACTGAACTGTATAAGTAATATAGCTATAACTAGGAAGTGTCTCAAAATAAATTTGTAATTATATTAATTAAAAAAGCTGTCTCTAAAAATAAAAATGATCGTTAACGAAAGTATTAAAAATTACTAACAAATGTATTATTAAAAGAGACAGCTACCAACGCCTCTAACAGAGGAGAATAAAACTTTTGGTTTTCAAAAAGTGTCTATTTTTTTAATGCAATAGATTTTCTTTTAAATAAAATGGCAAAGATTAAAACTACAAAAACTAAAAATGCTACACCAAACCCATAATAAGGATAAGCAACAGTTTCAAATTGCGCTACTTTACCATGCCCAAAAATAGTCGGCATAAATGGTTTAATACCTGCAAAAGCGCCACCACCATGTAGATCTAAATGATGTCCATACCAATACATAGAATACATGTATAAGAAAAGGAAATAGAAAGGTAGTAATGCCGGTAAAAAAGCAAATAGTGTAGTTTTCTTTTTAGGTGTGACTATAAAAATGATTATCATTACTATTAATACACCAAAAATATATTTAGAATTGACTAAAATTCCATTTAAAATATTCAAATATGTTGGAGTTACGTTGATTTCTTTAGCAGCTCCTGTTGCAGGATCAATGACATCTTCACCACTACCATCTTTTGCCGTATCAAATACCCAATATTCAGGTACTACAGTTCGTTCTCCGTCAATATGTTTATTGTAAACACGGCTATTAAGACCTTGAACAATAGGGAACATTCCAATATAATGGTTAATAGCGTTCATTTCTACTAAACATTCTGCACCTTCATTAGTTGTAATTTCGGCCCTTTCTTGTACTCCTTCACAACCATTGTATACACCATTGTATTTAAATTCAATACGAATTCCTTTAGGATACATTGATTTTGGGTATTGATGACTTTGCAATGCTACCCACCAAATGGGTATAAAATAAACTACTATAATTAATACTATTGCCAATACTCCAAATACTTTATAGAGTAGGCCAAATTTATTAGATTGATTTTCCATTAGATAAACGTTTTGTTTATTTAGACCGAATAAAAATTCGGTTTAATTTTTTAAAAAAACCCGAGTAAAGAAACATACTTACTCGGGTTCTCAATAATTATTTAGCAGTTGCACCTGCTTGATGCAACATATATTTAATTACATTATTAATATCCTCATCAGATAGATCTGCAAAACCACCTTTTGGAGGCATTACACCAATTTTTCCTTGGAATCCTTTAACAGCATGATCTTGTAAGACATCCATACCTTGAGCGGCAATGGTTGCCCAACGTTCTTTTTCGTCTAACTTAGGAGCACCGGTTACACCTGTGGCATGACAAGCCATACATTTGGTATCATAAATTTCTTTACCATTACCATAATCACCACCTGCTACTTCAGCAGGAGCATCACCTGATTTTTCTTTCATAATTTGCTCTGTTTTAGCTTTCAAGAAAGCAATAATCTTAGTGACATTTTCTTTTGACACATTTTGGTTTGGCATCGCCAATTTATAATGTTGACGCATGGCTTCAATATCGGCATCTTTCATTTTAGATTCTGGGTCTAAGATCCATTCAGTTAACCACTTGTCATCTCTACGTTTGTCAACCATTAATAAATCTGGTCCGTTAAATTCTTCACCAAATTTATGACAAGCACTACAACCATAGTTTAAATATTCTAATTCACCGGGAAGTAAGTTTGCCAATTCAATAGCTGATGGTTTAAACGATTGCATTTTCATATCACGATTGATACGATCAGTATAAGCCAATACACGGTCATTCTCAGCATCTTGCTTATAATCAACAGATAAATATCCTATAAGCTGACGCTTGCTTGGATTATTTTGTGCATCTAATAATAATGGATACATACCTGATTTTTCAGCTTTAAATTTAATAGTTGCCGTTTCGCCGGGACTAAAATGATACATTTTGTCATAAGATGAAATTTGATAGACATAATGATCTAATTTAGTTTTCCCGTGATTTGTCAAGTGAATATATACAGTTTGACCTTGGTTAACTTTTATATTTGCAGGGTTTACTATTCCATCTTTAATAGTACCGTATATACGTACTGTATTTCCTTTTATATCTACTTTTTCGGCACCTAATTCTGTAAAATACTTAGATTTTGTACTTGTAGCAATGTTAGTTCCTAAAGGATAAGTTGAAGTTGATTTATAATCGTTTACGGATAATATAGCAGTATAATGCGGTTCACCTAATGGTAATGGTAAATCGTAAATAACTTTAGGGTCATCATCTCCACTAATATCAATTAATTGATGATTTTGAGGGTGTAATGGCCCTACCGGATTAAAACGATCAATAGATAATTTATTTAAAGAGATTAGATATTTACCATGAGGTTCTTGAGTATCACCATGTGCAGCTACTAAGTGCCCTACATTATAATGAGAAGGTACATCGCCTAGAACTTTTAGGTTGATATAATCCCATTTTGTAATTTTAGAATCTACATAAATAGATGTATAAATCACTCCTTTTTTCTTGTCAAATTGATTGTGTAATGGACCTAATCCAACTTCTACACTACCATGTAAAGCATCTTCTAATTTAATAATTGGAATACCATATCTATCAGTACCTTCAAACTGCTTGTTGTTAATGGCAGTCATAATTTTATCAAACTTGTATACCCAAGCATGAGAATCTAATTTACCGGCAACAACTATATATTGACCAGTAGGATCCACATCTACACCATGAGGTGATTTTGGTTCAGGAATCAAGAAAAACAATGCATGTTTAACAGCATCTTTCATAGTGATTACTTTATGACCTCTAATCATTTTAGGCTTGATAGTTCCATTTTTCAATAGTTCTTCAGCTTTTTTCCAATTGGTTACATGTAAATAATCAACGTCTCTAGAAGAACAACCAGCCTCAAAAGGAGGACGACCACTTTCAATACCACCATAATACATTTCTGTACAGAATGAATTGGTAAATCCCCAACCGTAAGAATCTAATTTACCTGCATCTGATAAATCTTGTGTATAAGGAGGAAATTCAAAAGTAAAAGAAGCCTTTTCGTCCACCCTACCTGTTTCATTATCAAAACGCCAATAAGTGACTCCACCTCTCCAATATTTTTCAAAGTTTGCTTCACTTAATTCGTGATATTTTCTATCAAAAGGAGCTGGATATTGAGAAGCTTCCATAATGTAGCGAGAATCTGGAGTATAGAAAGCTCCACCGTGATTAGAACGATAAACAGGACTGTTTATTACCTGTTTTACATGCCAGTCATTCAAATCGTAAATAAAAATTCTCGGATTGGCTTTGTCATTGATAGTTGCCCATTTTCCGTTATAAAGACCGTCTGTTTCAGAAAAACCAATATGATGTGTATCTCCCCAAAGAATTTCTTTTCCATCAATAAAACCATCTTCCATTAAACCATAGGTTTCTTCACTATATCCAAAACCAGAGTAGGGTTGACGTGTATTCGTAGGTACATATTTTAACATACGCATGGATGGTATCGCATACATTGGTAAATTACCCGCTTGTCCTCCTGAATTTAATGCTACATATTCATCTTTTAAATTATCAGGTGTATAGGTCTTTACTGCTGATAAAACATCATCAGCATTTAATCCTCTACGTTTTACAACCTCACCAAATGATTCTTTACCATAAGGTTTCCCAGAAATATTTGTTCCTCCGGCGTATTCATCGCCCTTTTTATCCTTATCACCGCAGCTTACCGTAAGGAAACTTAACGTGATTATAAATAAGCCCATCATAAAAAGTGAGCCATATTTTTTATATACTATATTTTTCATTGTTTGAATTTTTTTTAATTTGACTAAACTTTTTATTTATTTATTTTTTCTCCTAAGAGTTTCTTAGCACGTAAACCTACATCAGCAGTTTTTACTTGATACTGCCAGTATTGTTCTGCCCATAAGAAAGCATCTTTATATTTTCCTTCTTTGGCATATTTCTCATGATTTTCTTTAGATGTTTTCGCTTGTTCTAATTGATCAAAAGCATCATCAACTAAGGCAGCAACATAAGGATAGTCTTGGAAATTATTTTCTTTTAACCAAGTTACTACACCATTAATAATATCTTGAGTTTGATCTATTACCACTAATTTATCTTCGTAATTTTTCTTGTATTCAGCCATTTGATCAGCTGTAAGAACAACATCCTTTTGTTCTACATCAACATATCCTTTAGGGCGAATTAATAAGATTCCTTCCATTTCAAGGTGTAAGGCTGAACAGAACTCTGTACAATAGTAAGGGAATATACCAGGTCTATCTGCTGTAAAGGTTACAGAAGCCGTTTTCCCTGGTTCAAAACTACCATGAACACCATATGTATCAACAGTAAATCCATGTGTTTCATCTTCAGCACGCTCTAAGTTGGTTAAGTGGAAAGTAACTACGTCACCTTCATTAACTGTAACAATTTCAGGAGTAATATGTGAACGAATAAGAGTTCCAAATATATGAACTCTATTACCTTCTCTTTCAATTTTTTCTTGTCCTGCAACCGTTTTGTAACGAGAAATTTCACCGGTACGAGTATTGGTACCTAATGGATAACGAATAATAGGTTTAATTGTAGTACGTAATACAGCAACTGATCCATACATATTTGCTTGAGGCAAACTCATAGTATATACATCTGCCATATCATCAGAAGAAATATCTATCAAGTGTTGGAAACTTGGACGTACCGGACCCACATTAGGATAATTGTCATATAAACCTTCTTTATCAACTACAGTTAAGTAATTTGAGTGAGGAGAAGCAGACATGCCTTGAGGAGTCATTAAGAAACTTGGTTTAAAGCTTAATTTTAACTCTTCATCAGTTTTACCTGTTTCATAGTTAAAACGAACTATTTTACTATCGCCATGAGCAGAAGCATAAGCGGTATTTTTACGATAATCAAAAGCGATATCAACAACATTTTTACCTATAGCAATACTTGCTTTTTGTACATCAGCTAAAGCAATAACATCACCTTTAGCTAAAGCACTTTCTACTTTAGCAAAGTCAACTACCAACGTATTATCTGCACCAATAATAAAATATTTACCGTTTGCTGTTACTTTTACAGTACTGGCTGAAGCAGGAAGCTCAATAAATCCTACTGCATTATTTTTTTTAGCCTCGGCAAAAGATACTACATTAAAATCGTTTATTTTTTTAGTTGGAGCTTTGGCTAACTTAGTATAGTCTAAAACATATACATAGTTTTTACTATCTTTTTCGGCTAAACCAACCATAAGACCATCACTTTTACTTTTACCGGCATCGAAATAGTCTAAAGTATAAGTTGGTAATTCTACAGTGAATGACTTTTCTTTAATCATTCTACTTTTGTGAATGTTTTCTCCTTCTACAAATTTCCAAAATGTTACACCTGATCTAAATTCAGAAGTTATTTTGCTATCCCAAGGAGCAGGATATTGACTAGATTGAATGATATAATCAGTATTTTGGGTAACCGCAACACCAGGATATGTACTTGGAAACAAGGGATTTGATAAAACTTGTTTTGTTTCGAAATCATCTAATCCCATTAAAGCTATTCGAGAATTTGCTCCATCTGAAAAGAAAGCAAAATGACCATCATAGTTTCCATCTTTTTCAGAAAATGCAGGAAAACGCATATCACCATAGGTGCTAATCCTATTGTCAAGTGAAGATTTTTTTAGCATTAGAGAACTTTCGTCGTCAAAACCATAACCTTGCCAAGGTTCAGGTGAAAATACGCCTACATATTTATAAATACGCATGGAAGGTAATCCATACACGATCATGGTACCAGAATTACCGGTACCAACAATTGAAAAATACTCATCACGCCCACCACGTGGCATGAATGTTTTAACTGCAGATAGCACATCCTGATCATTAAGACCACGTGCTTTTTTTACGTCATCAAGCGTTTGTTGTGCCATCATATCAGTAACACCGAGGGTTACTAATATAATACCAATAGAAACTTTGACAAACCAATTGATTTTTTTCATTTTGTGAATAATTAATTAATGATTTAGTTAAATTGTTACAAATCTACCCAACTAAAGGAAGCATATTTATGATAAATATCAGTTTATAAATTTAAAAAGATAAAAGGGTCTTTTATGTAATGATTGTTACATCCTTTGCAACAAAATAAAGGAAGTAAATGTTTGACATACAGCATCTAAGATTTGCGAGTTCATATTTATTAAAATTAAAAAGAAGTTAAGGGAACATTTAGTCGGCTAAATTTCTTTTTTTAATTCTAAAATTGAAGTTTTTTTACAATAGTAAGATGGATTAATTATATGATAAGTTGCTATACATTTTGGATAATTTAGAGTGCTTATATGTCAGAATTGACAAATTTTCTTCGATCTGTATTGCAGGTAATTAGGATATATAATTATGAAGATAATTTTATCTTAAATTTTATTAAGGAGATATAAAAACAATTTGTTCCATATACTATTTAATAAAAAAATATAACTTTGTATTCTTAAAATTTTAATTGAATTTTTAATTGATAATGTAAAACTGAATTTTAATAACCACAAAAAACATGTTATCAAAATCAAGTAAATACGCAATAAGAGCAGTATTATATTTAGCGTTACATTCAAGTGTAGAAAAAAAATACAGTCCAATAGAAATTGCAGATGCAATTGACATACCTGCACCGTTTTTGGCCAAAATCTTACAGTCGCTTACAAAAGATGATATAATTTCATCTATAAGAGGAAGAAATGGTGGGTTTTATTTAACAAAGAAAAATAAAAAGAATCCGTTGATTTTAGTTGTTAATAGTATTGATGGGTTACATAAATTTCATGAATGTTTATTGGGATTACCGGTTTGTAGTGATGAAAACCCATGTCCAATCCATCATGCAGTTTCACCTTTTAAAAAACAACTAGAAGCTGAATTGTCCAATAAATCAATTGACACTTTATCCAAAGAGGTTAGTGAGGGTAAAACACACATTTTTTTATAAGAAGATCATTTCTTAAATATATTTGCTATTTAAAAATCATACGGTCATAGAAAATAACTGAGATTCAGGTTTATTTCTTACCAATCTTAAATCGAATGCCATACAAACATTGCGGACAAAAGCTCGGGCAGATTTAGGTACGATCAACCTATTTTTTGTAATCAGAACTAAACCATCTTTTTCAAGTTCTTTTAATCTAAGTATGACTCTAATAATATCTTTAAATTTCATATCTTCTTCTTTCCATGAAGTTTCAAAATGGCACATAATATTGAGTATATGCTTTCTTATAATAAGATCTTCATTAGACAACAAATGACCTTTAAAAATAGGGAGTTCATTTTTTTCAACCCTTTGTTGATATTCACTTAAAGTTTTTTCATTTTGTGCAAAACTATACCAGGAATCACTTATCGCCGACATCCCTAAACCGATCATTAATTGTGTTGGGTTAGTAGTATAACCCATAAAATTCCTATGTAGGTTCGCATTTTCAAAGGCTTGATATAAAGCATCTGTCGGTAAAGAAAAATGATCCATTCCTGTTTCTATATATCCATAATTTAAGAGCATAAATTTACCGATTTCATACAGTTTTCTTTTGTAATCGTTTTTAGGAATATCAGTTTCATCAAACCCTCTTTGTCCTACGCCCTTAACCCATGGTACATGTGCATAGCTGTAAAATGAAATTCTATCGGGTTTTAAATCGCTAGTTTTTTTTATAGTATCAATAATATTTCCAACCGTTTGGAAAGGCAATCCGAAAATTAAATCATGACTAATAGATGTGTAGCCAATATCTCTGGCCCATTCCGTTACATTTTTAACGTTTTCAAATGATTGGATTCTATGAATTGCTTTTTGAACTCTTTCAGCATAGTCTTGTACACCAAAACTCACTCTGGTAAAACCTAGATTATATAAGGTTTGTAAATGCTTTTTAGTAGTATTGTTAGGATGTCCTTCAAAGCTAAATTCATAATCTCTGTGCAATTCTACTGTTTTTAAAATAGTACTGATCAAATATTTTAAATTCTTTGCTTCAAAAAATGTTGGTGTACCACCACCTAAGTGTAATTCTCGTAAAATTGGTTTTTCTGAAAATTGTTTTGCATATAAATCCCATTCCTTTAACAAGGTTTCTACATAAGGTAATTCTACTTCGTGTCTTTTGGTAATATATTTATGACAAGCACAAAAAGTACATAAACTTTCACAAAATGGGAGGTGAATATAGATGCTAATTCCTTTTTCATCGTTACTTTCTTTAAACGAGTATTGTAAAGTATTTTGCCAATCTTTTGTGCTGATCCCTTTTTTATCCCAATAAGGTACTGTTGGATAACTTGTATATCTAGGACCCGGCACATTGTATTTTTGTATTAGAGATAGGTTAGACATAACAGTTTAGTTTTGTAAGTATCAAAAGTAAGTGTGATTGTATTCAAATTTTATGATATTTATCATATCCCTTTAAACCTACATGTTATAACTTTATTATTCAATAGGTTTATTATGAAAAATATATTGTTATTGACCGATTTTTCTGACAATGCTCAGAATGCACTTGATTACGCATTAGATTTTTTTAGTGGTAGCACAATTAATTTTTTTATCTTAAATGTTCAAAAAGTTTCAAAATATACTACGGCTAATTTAATGACTTCTTCATCAAATTCTTCTGTATATGATGCTGTTATTAAAGACCCAAAGGCCAGATTAGATCAACTAGTTCAATTATTTAAGAGAAAATATGCAAATGAAATTTTTTCATTTGAAGTAATTTGTGACTATGACGATTTTGTAAGTGCTGTAAACCAAACAGTCCAAATAAGAGATATAGATTTAATAATTTTAGGAACTAATGGAGCTACAGGAGCTAGGGAGGTTGTTCTTGGCAGTAATACTATACACGTTATAAGAAATATAGATTGTCCGGCTTTAATTATTCCGGAGAATTTCAAATTTATTAAACCTCATACTGTTCTTTTTGTTTCAAATTATGATGAGCCTTTTGTAGAAGATTCACTAGCACCTTTAGTAGATACAATCAATAGGTTTAATTCTAAATTAGATATTCTTACATTAGAAGATAATAAAATGGATATTACAACTTCCAAAAAGAATAAAATGAATTTATTTTTCAATAAAATAAAACCCTCATTTTACAATATTGATAACGTACAAACTGAAGTCGCCATTGACTGTTTTGTTCAAATTAAAAGTATAGCTATTACTGCTAAAATTATCAATAAAAAATCTTTCTTTGACAGGCTATTGACAGGTTCTTCTACACCTGAAATAACCTATAAAACGAGAGTACCGTTATTAGTTATGCATCCTTAGGTTTATAGAAATCTAAAATTTTAATATTAAATAATATGCTAACTATTAAAAAAATTTCTTACCAATGCCTTAACTTGGTTATTAGTCATACTATCAGCCTTTTCAACAGTTTTTATTTTTTTTGCTAGTAGACTATAGTTTTCAGATAATTCCTTTTTAAGTTTTAAATTGGTGTCAGCCGGACCAAATAAGGCTATGGCATCAGCTTCTTTTATGGTTTCAGCTATTTTTTTAAAATATCTTTTTAGCTGATGTTTTTCTCGATCTGAAAATTTGCTATCTTGAATCACGTCTTGAGGCCCACCTTTAAACCTAGTACCTGATCCACCGACTGGACGAAAGTTTTCAACTTCAGAAATTATAGTTTCCATTTTTTCATTATTGTTTTCAAGATAAACAATATGAGCTTTTTCTTTATCTAACCAAACACCTATTTTTTTCATAATTTTAAATTTATTGTGTTAAACGGGTATAATTAATAGTGGCACTGCACTATGAAAACTTATTTTTTTAACAATGGGTTCATGTGTTATTAATTCTATAAAACTATGTTCATAATTTAATAAACACACCATATTCATTTTTTGTTTTTTTGTAAAATCATTAATAGTATCAGCTATAGAATTATCAGTTATTATTTCCTCTAAAGACACAACTTCATCATCAAAGTACTCTTTGAATACAGCAATGTTTTGTTGTTGTACAGAATTCAAACCCTGACCCTTATTTACGTAAATGATCTTTATTTTGAAATTGTGTAATAGTTGTAATTCTATTAAACATTTTAATTCTATAGCATTAAAATGTCTTTTGAAATCAGTAGCAAATACTATATTTTCAGGTTCTTCATATTCATATTTATGAGGTACAGACATAATGGGACACAGATCAATATTTTTAATTGCTCTTACTGTATTACTTCCCATAAATATTTCTTTTGCACCCGTGGCACCGGAAGTTCCCATAACCATTATGTCAATATTTTTACTTGACACAATTTTTTTAGTAATATCTAATAGTGATCCTGTTTTTGATATCATTCTATATTCATGCTTATCATTTAATAAATTATCATTCAAATAAGTTTTAATTTTTTTCAATTCTTTTTCTGATACTTCTTTCAAAAGACGATACATGTGCGTGTCTCTTTCTTTGTGCATGTTATTAGCGGTTCTTGAAGTGCTTACTTGATAGGTGTTTAAAATATAAAAGCATGTAGGAATGTCATCATATAATCTTATAGCATACTGCAATGCATCCCAAGCATTGTCAGAAAAATCAGTTGGGATCAATACTTTCTTCATATTGAATTATTTAAAATTCGGACGGCACTACTAAAAAAGGAATGGTTAAGTGAAATCCAATTTGATTGATTACTTTTTTGAAGAATAAATTTTCTAAAAAAGTATGCTTGTTTTTTATCATCATTAACAATTGTACATAAGTTGTTTTTTGAAATTCATTAATTGCTTGAGGAACTTCTTGATCATCAACTGTATAAAATGCATCATTTACAGGGGTTAATAATTTATCTAACTCATCTTTATTTTCACTTTCTTTATCGTTTAATGCTCTACCTGCAGAAATATGAAGTATATGCACTGTCGATTTGTACAATTTGGCAATAGATTTCAGATTATCTAGATGATCTTTAATATAACTTACCTTGAAATCGGTAGCAAATAAAATATCTTTTGGTTTTTCAAAGAAATATCCATCTGGGATTGCCAATACTGGACATTTTACTTTTCTAATAACATGTATGGTATTTGATCCAAATAATATTTCCTTAACTCCAGATGCTCCTTTAGTACCCATTATGATCAAATCTGCATTGTATTTGGCTACTAATTCATCAATTTCATCTGTAAGTAAACTAAATGAGGATATCAATTCAAATTGATGCTTCGGATTTTTATATTTATCTTCAAGCTCTTTTTGAAGCTCTTCTAGTTTTTCTTTTGAATTATTCATAATAACATCTACTACATCTCCTAAATAACCACCGGTATTCATTTGATAATCGTAATTATAGATAATAGGTGTATAGGTGTTTAATAAGAAAAAAGTACAAGCCGTATCTTTAAATAATTCTTGAGCATAGTGTACCGCATTGTTTGCATTATCGGAAAAGTCGGTTGGTAAAATTATTTTTTTCATGATACTACTGTTTATAATTATCGTTTATAAAACTAAAAATTAAAAATAAAGTATCAAATGATATTTATCAGTAATAATAAATATGAATTTAACCCGTATGATAAAGTTCTAATACTAATTTAGGTTTAAAGTTTAAGTTTTTTTGATATGATTAGTAATTGTATGAAGTCAGGAGACTTCGCTCAGCAGTCATAACTTCCAATTGATTCGTTCAAGAATAAGTTGTTGAAAATTGCGACAACAAAAAAATGGAACAGAAATTGTATCTTTACAGTAATAAAATCAATATTATTATGAGTACAACAGATATTAAACAAGAGCTTCATAAGTATATAGATACTGGAGATGATAAGTTCGTAAAAATGTTTTATGAAATGGCCAAAGCTTATGTAGAGCAATTGCGTAAAGACAAAATGATTGCCGAAGGTGAAGAAGATATTAAATCAGGGCGTTTACATAGTCAAGGCGAAGTTCAAAAAATGATTGAAGATTGGACAAAAGAATAAAGCCAATAGTGTGGACATCAAGAGCCGCTAAAGATTTAGAGAAAATCACAAAGTTTTATATTGATCTTTATGGACACTCTAAAGCAAGACAAATAGTAATGGAGCTTCGTCAAAAGACAGAGGTATTGGAACATGAAAATGTGGATACTTCAAAAATAGGTGCAATTGATGATGCTTTTATTCACCTAAACTACGATTACCGTAAACTTCTACAACATCATTGTAAAATTACCTATCGGGAAGGAATATTTAAAATCTATGTTGTACGCGTTTTTGATACTAGACAACATCCCAATAAGAATAAATAATCCCTGCTCCTTCAAATTTGTAAATAGTGGTGTACGGTTGGAAAATATAAATTGTACAATGATTAATTTAACGTTATTACGAAGTAAGTGGACATGGCACAGCAGAGTAATTTTTTTATAACGGATTAGGTATCAAAACTATTTTTCCTTTTACCTCTTTATTGGTCATCGCTTTCATGGCATCCACAACTTTTTCCAACGGATATGCTCCATGAATTTTCGATTTTAATTTTCCTTGAGCAAACCAGTTTATTATGGTCATCATATTTTCAGCATTTTGCTGAGGTTCATTTTTTACAAATGCACCCCAAAATACACCAACAATTTGGCAACCTTTTAGTAGTACTATATTTAACGGAATTTTAGGGATGTTACCTGCGGCAAAGCCTACTACTAAATACCTACCTTTCCAAGCCATTGTCCGCAATGCAGGTTCTGTATATTTATCCCCAATAGGGTCATAAATAACATCAACACCTTTACCATTAGTCAATTCTTTTACCTTGTCCTTAAGATTTTCATGTGTATAATTGATGGTAAAATCAGCACCATTTTCTTTGCAGAACTCCAACTTCTCATCTGTAGAAGCGGCGGCAATAATTGTCGCACCAATTGCTTTGGCGATTTGTATGGCTGCTGTGCCAACTCCGCCTGCAGCACCTAAAACCAATAAGGTTTCTCCTGCTTTTAAACTGGCTCGATTTATCAAGGCATGATAAGAGGTGCCATAGGTTAACATTGACGAAGCAGCAGTTATAAAATCCATTGTTGGAGGCATTTTGAGAACAGCCTTAGCATTAGCTTTAACTTCTTCTGCAAAACCACCAAAAACAGCTCCATACATCACTTTATCACCAACACTAAAATGTGTAACACCTTCACCTATTTCTTTAATTGTACCAGATATTTCTCCACCCGGAGAGAAAGGCAAGTCAGGTTTAAACTGATATTTTCCTTGAAAATTAAGGTGTCAGGAAAATTAAGTCCGCATGCTTTTACATCAATAATAACTTCTCCTTTATTAGGCTTGAATGATGGTGTTTCTTCAATCACAAGGTTTTCAATGGCACCGAAGGATTCACAGAATACTGCTTTCATATACTACATAATTATTTGATGAATTCATTGAATAACTGACATCTCAAAAGATTGAAAAATGTAGAACTGTAAGTTGGGTTATGTTAATAGATTTCATATTTATTCATAAATTACTTCTTTATCAGAATCAAACCATGATGTATACATAGGCATATGTATTTTTTCTATCTGATTTCTTTTTACCTTAAGCGTAGGTGTCATGAGCCCGTTTTCAACCGTCCAATCCTCTTTCATAATAACAACTTTTGCAATTTTTTCATGTTTTTCGAGGGTAGGATTTATTTCTTTTATGGCTTTGACTAAACATTTGTTGAGTTCTTTTTTATTTTTATTTTTCCCTTCTATTGAAGGAATGACCAGTAATATGGGTTGAGGGATACCCATACCCACAATGCATACTTGTTCTATATCCGGACATTTAGAAAGTTCTAATTCTATCGGTGCCGGAGAGATATATTTACCTTTATCCGTTTTAAACTGATCTTTAGCACGTCCGGTAATTGTAAGGTAGCCATCATGGTCATATTCACCTACATCACCTGTTTTTAAATAGCCTTCTTCGTCAAATGTTTTAGCTGTTTCTTCAGGATCTTTATAATACCCTTTCATTAAACAATCATTTAGTATACAAATTTCTCCTTCTGGAGATAATTTGGCCTTTGCCCCATTAGTGGTTTTACCAACAGTACCAATTTTATTGTCATCTGGCGTATTACTATGAGAAAGAATGCAATCTTCAGTCATGCCATAACCTTGTAAAATGGTAATATCTAAAGTTTTGTACCATTTGAGAAGGCTTGAGGCAATAGGAGCAGCTCCTGAATAAATAAGCATGGCTTTTGATAATCCTAATTTTTTCTTAATCTTTTTTCTTACAATTGAATTGATTATAGGAATTCTTAACAATTTGGTTAATTTATTTTGAGGCATTCCCATTACTATTTTTTCCTGGAATTTAGCCCAAATTCTAGGTACGGCAAAAAACAGGTCGGGCTGTGTACTTTCTAGATTATTTGCAAAAGTGGCTAATGATTCAGAAAAAGTAATAGTGGCACCTCTAAATAAACTACTCATCTCTATACCCACACGTTCTGCTATATGAGAGAGTGGAAGATAGGAGAAAAATTTTGGATGGGTAGGTAAATTTAAGTTATCTAAAAAGGTATTCGAAGCATTGGTAAAACTGCCAATGGTGTGCATAACCCCTTTAGGATTTCCTGTGGTACCAGAAGTATATATTATCGTAATAAGATTATCATGATCTTGCTCCGGTATATTTTGTAGTGGCTCTTTGTCTTTGATCAGATCTTCCCATGTATTCCCTTCATTTAAACCGTATAATGCAACACTTATTATTGGGATATCACCAATTGCTGATTTTTGAGATTCATAATCATCTAATTTTCCAAGTATAATTGCTTTAGATTCGCTATGCTCTAATACATATTGAATTGAATTGGCCTGAAATGTTGGGTAAATTGGTATAGAAACATTGCCAGACATCATTATTGCCAAATCTGCTAGTATCCAATGTGCACAGTTTTTTGATAATAAGGCAATTTTACTTTGTGGAGGAAAATTGTATGTATTTAATACGGTAGCAATACGTCTAATTTCATTTCCACTTTCTTTAAAAGTATAGCTTTTAATTTTACCATTAATATGTTGCCGTAAAAAAATTTTTTCCGGAATATTTTTTTCCCAATGCAGAAAAGCAGCCAGCGGGGAGTCAAATTTCATCATAATGAATTAAGGTATATTGGTTGCCTACAAGTTACCAAAAAAAATAGAATTATTTTTTTGAAGATAAAAAAAAGAAGCTGGCCCCTATGGCCAGCTTCTTTAATAACCAATATGCTTCATTAAAAATAAGAAAATTGCTATAAAAAAGATTGGTTACATTTAATTCTGGTCAAAAGTATAAAGCTTATTTTTTGTAAAAAATGATAATTATCAGTTATTCAAACGGTTATAAAATTTCCTTGTAGGTAATATAAGTTATAGTCTTGTTTTTTGATTTTTTGTTAAAATAACTCTTTTGAAACTTTAATGGTTAATTCTTTATCATTCATCAAAGTTTTAGCCAATCCTTTGGTTCTAGGCATTTCATAAGTATAGAAAAATTTCATGGTATGTATTTTACTATCATAAAATGCTATTGGTTGGTTTCCGTTTCCATCTTTTATTGTCTGTCTAGCAATAACGGCTGTTTTTAGCCATTGCCATCCAATGACGATGGTACCGAAAAAATCCATAAATACGGTTGCATCAGCAAGAAAACGCTCATAATTCCCTTCTATGGCGTGAGGCATTAAAGATCCAATTACTTTTTGTACCAAACCTAAGTTTTCTAAAAGCGTATTGGCATAAGGTTTTAAATCGACAAAGGCTGAAGCAGCAGTTATTGTTTCTTGAATTTCGATGGCTAATAATTCAAGGGCTTTTCCTTTTTTCATGGTGATTTTTCTACCCAAAAGATCTAATGATTGGATTCCGGTTGTGCCTTCATATAAAGCAATAATTCTAATATCCCTATAATATTGTTGTGGCATAAAATCAAAACAGAAACCATAACCACCTAATATTTGAACGGCATTACTAATTGATTGAATACCTTGTTCAGCCGGATATGTTTTGGCAATAGGGGTTAGCAGCTCTAATAGCAAATTGTATTTTTCCTTTTCTTCAGCATTAGTGCTTGTCATTTCTTTATCTACATAAGTTGCAGTCTGAAATATTAAACTCATCGAACCTTCAACAATTGCTTTTTGAGTAAATAGCATTCGTTTAATATCAGGATGGTTGATAATTAAAGTTTGCTCTTCATCTGTATTTTTTTTTCCAGATTTATTTAGTTTTCTTCCTTGAGGTCGTTCATTAGCATATTTTAACGATGAGAAATAGGCGGCAGAAGCAATACCCGCTCCCATACGCCCGGTTGCAATACGTGCTTCATTCATCATTTGAAACATATAGGATAAGCCCTTATTTGCTTCTCCTACAAGCCAGCCTCTACAATCATTATTGTCACCAAATACGATATGTGTAGTACAATAGCCTTTTTGTCCCATTTTTTCAAATTCTCCTGCAATAGCAGCATCATTATAGGTAAATTCTCCATTTTCAGATGGACGATTTTTCGGAACCACAAATAGAGAAACACCTTTCGTTCCTGCCGGAGCTCCTTTAATTCTTGCTAATACTAAATGCACAAAATTGCTTGAAAATTGATGATCTCCTGCCGAAATAAATATTTTTTGCCCTTTGATTTGATAATAATCTTTATCAGTGGGTGTTGCTAATGTAGTAACATCAGATAATGAACTACCGGCTTGAGGTTCAGTTAAGCACATAGTACCACCCCAAGTAAGATCAAGCATATTAGGTACATAGGTATCTTTAAGTTTTTGGTTTCCGAAAGAAAGTATCAAATTCGCTGATCCGGCCGTTAACCCAAAGTAACCTGGTACATGATTATTGGCTGCTTCCATAATAAAATAAGCAGCATGAAAAATTGTAGAAGGTAATTGCATACCGCCATCATCAAAATCATAAATGGCACCAACCAATCCCATTTCTCCCGCACCTTTTATAATGTTTTCAAATTGAGGATGTACATAAATATTTCCATCTTTAAAAACGGATGGTTTTTCATCCATTTCTTTAATGAAAGGATGTAATGCAGTATCAGAAAATGTTTTTACCGAATCAATAAAAATATCAATAGACGTCTTATCATATTCACTAAAGCGTTCTTTCTGTAATAGATCTTCAACTTTATGTACATTGTATAATAAAAATTTTAAGGTGTCTATAGCTACGTAATCGTGAGTCATTATTTGAATTTTTTAGTGCTTAAAAATACTAATTTTTTAGCTAGTTTATTTTTATGATACTGATCATTTATTCATTTTTTGATAGAAAGTACTGTTATTCCTGCGAAGGCAGGAAGCTAGACAAGTGTATAAAATGGATTCCTGCTTTCGCGGGAATGACAAAGCGATCATATGGTATATTCTCAAGAATCTATATTTTTTGATTGATATAATCAAAAATTCGTTGTTTATCATCTTTATAATCAAACCACTGAATATCATTATCTTTTCTATACCAAGTTAACTGTCGTTTCGCAAAACGGCGGGTATTTTTTTTAATCTCAGAAATAGCAAAGTCTAATTCACAATTGCCATCAAAGTATTCGAATAATTCCTTATATCCAACTGTTTGTAAGGCATTTAATTCTTTATGCTGTTGTAATTTTTTTGCTTCTTCTAATAGTCCATTGTTTAACATTTGATCAACACGTTGGTTAATTCTATCATAGATGATCTCTCTATTAGCAGTTAATCCTATTTTGATAGGAATAAAATTTCGTAGTTTGGTTTTATCTGTTAAAAATGATGAATAAGGTTTACCGGTACCAATACTAACCTCTAAGGCTCTTATCACTCTTTGATGATTTTCAATATCTATATTTTGATAGATATCAGCATCTAATTCTTTTAATTGTTCTTGTAACGGAATGATGCCTTCATTCTCTAATTTAAACTTCAAATCTTTACGGATTTGTTTATCTACTTCAGGAAAATTGTCTAATCCTTTTAAAATGGCATCAACATACAAACCACTGCCACCAACCATAACCACAATATTGTGTTCTAGAAATAATTTTTTGAGTTTATCAATAGCCTCTTTTTCAAATTGACCAACGCTATAATTGTCTTGTATTGAAATATTTTGAATAAAATGATGTTGAGCCTCAGACAATTCTTTTTTACTTGGTACTGCTGTACCAATATTCATTTCTTTAAAGAATTGACGAGAATCAGAAGAAATAATTTCGGTATTGAAATGTTTAGCAATCGTAATACTCAAAGCAGTTTTGCCAATTGCTGTTGGCCCAACTATAGTAATTAGATAATTATTCATCATTTAATTTATGTCCACATTTTCTACAATAGTCGGCATCATCTCTCATAATGTCAGCACCGCAACTTTCACAAGAACGTCCTTCATCAAATTCTTGCTTTTTTGAAGTTGCAATTTCTGCTGATACAATTCCTGTAGGAACAGCAATTATACCATAACCAATTATCATTATAAATGTAGCAATGAGCTGACCTATAGGAGTTTGCGGAGCAATATCGCCATAACCCACAGTGGTCAGTGTAACAATGGTCCAATAAACACTAGTAGGAATACTGGTAAAACCACTTTCATCACCCTCCACCATATACATAATGGTTCCTAAGATAATTGCTAAAATGAGTACTGTAAATAAAAAGACCGCTATTTTTGCTTTACTTGCTTTTAAAGCGTTTACCAAACTATTAGAAGCCCCTAAATACCTTGCTAATTTTAGTATCCTGAACATTCTAAGTAGTCGCAAAGCTCTCAGTGCTACTAAAGCATGAGATCCTGCGAATATTAATGATATATATTTAGGAATTGTAGATAAAAGATCTATGATACCATAAAAACTAAAAATATATTTTGAAGGCTTTTTAACTGAAATGATTCTAGCAATATATTCTAAACTAAATAATATAGTAATAACCCATTCCGAGATATTAAGAAATTTATGATATCTGGCATCAAAACTCTTGACGCTTTCTAACATGACAAGTAATATACTTGTCAAAATTGCGATCAACAGTATAATGTCAAATAATTTTCCCGCAGGGGTATGTGTACCATAAATGACCTCATGTAATTTGACTCTCCAGTGAGATGATTTGTTAGTTTTGTCCCTCAATTTGATTATTTAATTTTCTCTAAAGTTATTAAAGAATTCTGAGTTTTAATGATTTGCTTATAAAATTCTTTGAGATATGGATATTCTTCAGGAATAAAGTAACTTCTAATAATTGAAAATTTATATAATACTTTAATTTCATTTTCTTTTTGATCTATGCTAAAAATATAATTACCACCATTATTGGGTAATTTAAATGCTTTGTTTTCAGGTAATGATTTTATTTTATAATGTTCAGGGATATTTAACTTTAGCACATATTGAAAAGTTCTGGGATAACCAAAGTCAATGGGATAAGATCTTTGATTCAGTTTAAATGGATTTTTTGAGATTTTGGTAAGTATAAAAGGATTTAGAATGACTAAATTTTGACTTAGATTACTCTCCAATATAACATTATATACTTCTGTTAGCGTTTTATCTAATTGAGTTACATTAAAATTTTCGTAAGAATTGATGATTAACCTATCATCATTTTCTATTTCATTTAAATAATTTTCTTCTGATATAGCGTTGATTTTTTCTCTTTGATCATATGCATTATATCCGGAAAATGATTTTTTAATAACTCCAATAAAATTACCATTTTCATCTATTTCTAAATCCATGGACACCAGTGTTCTAGTATTGTTTTTAGCCTTTATATCTGTCCAATAACTCCCTTTTTTAAAATCCATCACCCGCCCATAGTGATTTAAAGTTTTGAATGGCAACATTCCAAATGGTAATAATTTGTCGGTTGCATCCAGTAAAAAGCTTTGATCTCCAATAGTAAGTTGGGCAATAGCATAGTTAAAATCAGACATAATGGGATATAATTTCGTCGGCACCCCATTATCCCTTGTAGACAATAGCACAATATTGGCTTCAAATCCAACTGCATTTAAAGCATTAATTAAGGCAATATTTATTTCAGTAGAATTGCCAATTTTATTTTTAAACGCCTCTTTTACATTTACTTCGCTAAATAACCTAGTTTTATTATTCCAAGTAAAGTGATTTTGTATAAATGCGTAAACTTTTTTAGCTTTTATAATATCATTAGCACCTAACATAAGGTCTTCTGAAAGCTGTTTTTCTAAATAATCAACTTTTCTTAATTGTCGTCCTATACTTTTATCCGTTTTAAATTCTTTATCTACACTTTGCCATGTTTTAGTATATTTATAATTAGACCCATCAAATCCTCTAAATTCAGACAATTCAAATTTAATGGCAGATAGAAAATTATCCTTAGAGGTCATAAAATCTTCTTCTATAAATGAAGGTATATCATCCATAGTGTAAAAAACCTCTTCACAATCGGCTTCTGCTGATATGCCAGTTATCCTAAAACAACTTTTCTTTATTTTAGATTCATTTTTTGATAATTTATGAAAACCATTTAA
>DEIV01000057.1 GCA_002352665.1 Flavobacteriaceae bacterium UBA2765 | reverse complement strand
AATCTTTCCTTTTATTTATTTAGGGTATTATATTTATCCGTTCAAAAGAATTTAGAGCTAAACTGGCATGATAATATAGATCACGTTTTAGAAGACTCACAAGAAAAAGCATTGACATCGTCAAAAGAAATACTTGTCAAATTATTTGAAGAGTTTCCTATTGCTGAAACCATTCATCAACAGTTAGTTGATTATTATAATTCAAAATCTACTCCAAAAATACTGGTAGATTTTAGTTTTATTTATGGAAAGTGGATGCGTAACAATCCTGAAGCTACTCAAACAGATCAAAAGTTGAAAAATTTTAATGAGAAAGCTAAAAAAGCCATTTCACAAGAAATTCAAACTATTTTAAAAGCGAATCCTGTTGAAGAAGTAGTGTCACTTCAAGTAGATCAAAAACAACAAGAAGATTATGTAATGACGCATGATTTTGAAAAAATTGATACTGCCGAAGAATGGGAAGGCGGTTGGCGAGATTTTGATGGAGATGACGAGTTAGATGAGCACAGCAAGGCGTTAGAAGAGTTAAATATGAAATATACGGTACGTGTTGATGACACTTCTCATTCTGTATATCAAGCAGAATTTGTAGAGAATACTACGGTAGCTGAAAGTACAGAAATAAGTACTGAAAACTTTCATATTAACTATGATGAATGGGATTATACTAAACGTGAATACAAAGAAGATTTTTGTAAGTTATATCCTAAAATAATTCAAGAAACAGACCTGTCCTATTACAAAAAAACAATACAAGATAATACTTCTACTTTATTAGGATTACGTAAAATGTTAACCAATGTAAATAATAAATTCCAACAACAACGTAGACAGAATCAAGGTGAAGAGTTTGATATAGATGCACTTACAGACTTGTTTATTGATGTTCATTCCGGGCACACACCCTCTGAAAACATCTATTTATCCAAACAAAAAAAAGAAAAAGACCTTTCTATTTTAATGTTGTTAGATATCAGTTTATCAAGCGATGGATATGCTGCAGGAAATAGAGTAATTGATGTAGAAAAGCAGGTTTCTATTTTATTTGGTGAAATTTTGAATGAGTTTAATGTCGATTTCTCTATCGATTGTTTTTATTCAAAAACCAGAAATTACGCTACTTATTTGACTATAAAAGATTTTGATGAAGATTGGGATAAGGCGAAATACAAAGTGGGTGCTATTGAACCTGAAGGATATACTAGAATAGGTACAGCCTTGCGACATTCAGGGTCTTTACTAGACAAACGTGACACCAAAAACAAATGGGTAATTTTAATTTCTGATGGTAAACCAAATGACTATGATAAATACGAAGGGAAATATGGCATTAATGATGTGAAACAGGCATTACGTGAGTTGAACGAACGTCATATTAATTCATATGCACTCGCAATTGAAGCCAATGCTAAATATTATTTACCACAGATGTTTGGTTCAAATCATTATGAAATTCTGACAACACCAGTTGAGTTATTGCAATCATTGGCAAAATTATACGATAGAATAAAACATAAATCATGACAAAAAAAGTAAAAATTGCTTTCGCAATCGGCTTACAACTAGCAATGGTTGGTTCTATAGGTAGTTTTGTGAATTGGCCATACATGAAATATGTGCTAATAATTGCAGGTATTTTCTTTGCAGTTTCAATACTACTTTTTATCATTGATAATAGCAAAGATTAGCTGGCAATTTAACTAAATAACTTATTATATAGTCTTGAAAATATTATTAAAAAGACATAATAGTCTTTTTATTTGTTACCTTTGTTAAAAATTTAATATGAAGTATTTACTACTAATATTTCTTTTAATCTCTCTAATTTCTTGCAAAGTAAAATCTAAAAATTATACTCGAATTATTTTAAACAAAGAAGGTATTAACAACGTTAGCATTCTGAATACTGATCAGGCAGAAAAGGCATTAATATTTTGGTATTTATATGCTTATGGTAATGAATGCGAAAACAATTCTTCAAATATAAAATGCCAACTATTAAAAGAAATGAATATTGACGATGAGTGTGAAATAAGTCATTTGAATAACCTTTTACAATGGTTTTCGAATGATATGTTGGCCGTTTACAAATTAAACAAGTGTCCAAATCTACCTTCAAAATCAGCTATTCAAAATTCTTTTAAACAACTAATTTTAAACAGAAAAAATGATACACTTTCCATAACATTTTCTGTTATGGGTATGAATACGCTTCAAGAAAAATCATGGAATATTACTCAAACCGACACATACATAATAAATAATAACACCTTTATCAAAGTCAACACCAATGAATAAAAATATAATAGACTATAAAAATATCTATTATCCTCCAGGAGGTATACTAATGTGGATCCTTATTTTTTTAGAGCTCGTTACTTTTGGCATTGCCCTCGTTTTTTTAGTGCTCAATAGTAAAGAAAATCCTGAATTATTTTATCAATCAAGATTAGCTTTAAATACAACTTTTGGAGCATTAAATACTATATTTTTATTGACAAGTGGATTCTTTATGGCGACAACTGTTCATCAGTTTAAGCAAAACAATTCAGTAAAGGCAGCACTTTTTTTAAAAATTACTATGCTTGGTGGTTTTTTATTTTTGATACTCAAATCTGTAGAATATTATCTAAAAATCAATGCAGGTTATACATTAGGATATAATTCCTTTTTTACTTTTTATTGGTTATTGACAGGCTTTCATGTTATCCATGTATTAGTAGGATTGGTCATCTTATTATTTATGTACAATGGAATAAGAAAAGAAACAACAGTATTAGAAGATGTCGAAGCAAGTGCTGCATTTTGGCATATGTGCGATTTAATTTGGTTGTTACTTTTCCCAATACTTTATCTAATATTATAATCATGAGGAAAAACGATATTTATACACTTAGTCTCTTGATATTACTTACCATAGCAACGGCTTTATTTTCTAATAGCGGAAATAATTTTAAATATGTAATGTTTATTATTTTGGGACTATCAATAACCAAATTCTTGTTAGTTGTATTTAATTTTATGGAATTGAAGAAAGCCAATGTTTTTTGGAAAATTACAGTAATTAGCTACTTAATCATATTCAGTGCTATCATACTGATTATCAGCACTTAATACTACAATATCATACTGCCATATGATTCGTATCAATACTTAAACCTACTGATGTAAGAATGTTTTTTCCGTTGTAATATTTGCAAAATATTAAATATTAATTAAAGGTTTCGCCCTTCCTTTTTTGTACTTTTGCCACAAAATATTCTTCTAATTTGAAAACTATAACAACGTAAAAATATGCCTAACGATTTGAATGCTCCGCTAACACTTTCAAAAGAAGAAATGCAACAATATGGTTATAAAATAGTAGACTTATTGGTATCGCATTTTGATAACTTAGGCAACCAAAAATTAAATAGTTTTTCTGATAGAAAACAAATGGATGCTTTATTACATGAACCGATACCAAATGATGCTTCCCCACCGAACGATGTGCTAAATCATGTCATTGAAAATGTATTATCTAATGTAGATTTACCTACTCATCCAAAGTTTTATTCTTTTGTTCCTAGTCCAAGTAATTATATCAGTGTTATGGCAGACACCATTGCTTCTGGTTTTAATGTTTTCTCCGGTGGGTGGTCAGCATCACCCGCTGCTGCTGAGTTAGAAATTGTTACAATACACTGGTTACTAGAAATGTTTGATTTTCCAATTAAAGAAGGTGGTGGTATTTTAACCAGTGGTGGTTCAATGGCTAATTTAACAGCTTTGACAACTGCTAGACGTTTAAAATGTGGCGGTGATTATTCAAAAGCCATTATTTATTTATCAGACCAAGCACATTCATCGAATATAAAAGCAATACGCATATTAGGTTTTAAAAAACGTCAAGTTAGAATAATTCCAACTGATATGGAGTTTAAAATGTCATTAAATAAACTAAAAAATGCTATTGCCAAGGATAAATTAGAAGGATATCAACCATTTTGTATTATCGCTTCTGCCGGAACAACAAATACCGGTACGGTTGATCCTTTGGAAGAGATTGCAACTATTTGTAAAAAAGAAAATTTATGGATGCATGTAGATGGGGCATACGGAGGTGCAGCAATATTATCAGAAAAAGGCAGTCAATATTTAAAAGGAATTGAAAAAGCAGATTCATTAACAGTTGATCCTCATAAATGGTTTTTTCAACCTTATGAAATTGGTTGTTTATTAGTAAAAGATCACAAATGGCTAAGTAAAACATTTAGTGAAAAACCTGTATATTTGAGAGATATTGAAGGGAATGAATCTGAGATTAATTTTTATGACCACGGTATACAATTGACCCGTCGTTTTAGAGCACTTAAATTTTATATGTCTATTAAAACATTTGGGCTAAATGCTTTTAAAGAAGCCATTCAATATAGTATAAGTTTAACTGAAAATTTAGAGAATGTCTTTAGAGAAAGCCCAAAATGGGAAGTGATTTCTCCTGCAACATTAGCTGTGATTAACTTTAGATATAATCCTATAAGTTATAATTTATCTGAAGAAACAATAGATAAACTAAATCAGTATATTTCTAAGCAGATAACTAATTCAAGTAATGCTGTATTAGTTACAACTATATTACTTGATCAAGTAGTCTTGCGAATGTGTTTGATAAACCCAAGAACAACTATGAATGACCTTCAAGAAACAATAAATTTATGTGAAAACTATGCTGATGAATATTTAAAAGATTACATTAAATGAAAACATTAAAATTATTAATAATTTCGTTTCTATTTATAACTGTAGGTTGTGAGAAAAAAAATGTACAACTTCCTGTTCTAGGTGTAAGTGGTATTCAAGATACCATTTATGACAACTCTCAAATTTGGATGTTTTTCAAGGTACAAGATGGTGATACCATTGTAGAATTAAATAGAAATAATTCTATTTCTACAACTAATTGGATCTTTAATATTGACAAAAAATTACCATTACATCAAATTGTTCCCCAATTAAAAAAACTGATTGAAAAAAGGGAAAAACCCGCTATGCATCCTAAAGATGAGAATGATTATAATTTTTTTAGTTATGTAGATTCTAATTCTAACACTTTATCTACAGTACAATTTGAGGTAATTAATTATATAACAGACAAGAAAATTGATAAAACTATTTTGACAAATGACAGCTTGACCAAACATTTACTTATCGATTATGATAAACATGGTATTTCACTCAATGATAATAAAATTACTGTGGATGAATTTAGTAACTTTTTAAGTAAACAACAAGACAGTATTCAATTTCATTTACATTTGAGTTTTGATAAAAATCTTAGTTATCAGGATTATCTACACGTAAAAGCAATACTACAAAATAATAAGAATGATTTAGTTCATATTGATCAGAATGAGTACGTAAATTTAAAATAGATTCTTCGCTACTTTACATTTCGCTCTATATGACAAAACTCAATATTTTTTAAAGCTATTATTAGTCCCTTTTCTTGATTTTTGTATTTTTTCTCAAAGTCTATTCACAAGCTGCAGCATTGTTAGAAATTTGCAGTTTTGCATCAGATGGAGAAATATATGCAATACCTAATCCCAATCCTCTAAGTATAAATAATAAACCAATAATGACCACAAATACAGGTATGGCCTTTTGAATTTTATTTCTAATAGAACCCTTCAGGAAATTACCTACCAAAACCGCAACACTCATCATTGGTACAGTACCTAATCCAAATAAAAACATATATAAGGCACCATTCAATGAACTAGAAGCAGCAATAGAACCTACCACGGCCATATAAACCAATCCACATGGTAAAAATCCATTAAAAAAACCTATGTAAAAAAATGTCTTATTGGTTTTTCTTTTTAAATAATAACCTAATTGAGATTTAACATAACCAATAAATTTATATAGAGGTTTTGAAAAATTATATTTATTAAAGATATGTACAGGTATCAAAACCATAACGATCATTAAAACACCAACTAAAATTGACAAACGTTGTTGAAAACCTGCCAGATATAAACCTTTACCTACCAATCCAAAAATTAAACCAATTAATGCATAACTAAACAATCTCCCTAAATGATATAAAATAGTTTGAAATATCATTTTGGGTTTACTAGTTCTATCGACGGGTAATGCAAATGCTATGGGTCCACACATGCCAATGCAGTGAAAACTACCTAATAATCCTAATATGAAAGCAGTATAAAAAATGATCTTTAGTTCTTTTGTTAGGCTTTGATATAATTGTCTATAAGATAACCCAAATATTTAAAGCTATCTTTTTAATAAAAAACATCTTCTTTTAGCATGTATTCCTCATCATTATATTTCCAATCTATTTTTACTTTCCATTTACCCGAAACTAAATTATCATGATTTATTACGATACGATTGTCAGTCAATTTAATATCTTGTTCAAAATCTAATTTATCATTTGATGGTCTTTGAAAATAGATGTTACCCATTATTTTAGTCACATCCATTTTTGAAGGAAAAGTAATTAAAAAACCTTCTTTGGTGCGTTCTAATGTTGTATTCTGCTCAAGTTTACTGGCATTGTTCATTTTATCAATTTCTTGTTGATAATACAATTCATCCTTATAATAATCTTCCGATACTAATTGATGCTCATATTTATCATTTGCCAAAGTTCTATATACAAATTGTAATATAAAGATCATAAACAAAACCATTGCAATTACAACACCCGTTCCCCAATTTATTTTTATTTTCATCTTAACATGTTTTAAAATTCGAGATATTATCAATAATTTATCATTATTTAATTATCATAGGTCCCGGAAAATTCGTGGTTGTGGTTTCAATTAATTTTCCGTCAGCATAAATACCTATTTTTAATTTTTCTTTAGATTTCTTCAAATCTTTTTTATCAATTTCTATAAACATCATACCATCCGTTAAACTACCCTTAGAAACATGACTCTCTCCACCAACAATTGTAACTTCACCTTCATGAGAAATTAGCTTTATATTAACTTTTTCTAAATCTTTTACGGTTTTATTAATCAGCTTAAAGTTATAAATATTTTTCACAGATGTTTCTGTTGTTGTAAACATTTGTCCAGGCAATCTTAAAATTGTTGCCTCTATATCGGATCTTAAAAACAATAAGGTAACTAATACGCCTACTAAAATAGTTAAAACTGCAGAATATGCTTTAATTCTTGTATTAAAGACAAATTTTTCACCTTTGGTAATATTATCTTCAGAAGCATACCGTATTAAACCTGGGTCATAACCGGTTTTTACCATAACCTCATCACAAGCATCAATACAGGCAGTACAATTTACACACTCTAATTGCGTACCATTTCTAATATCTATTCCTGTTGGACAAACCACCACACACTGATTACAATCAATACAATCACCATGACCTAAGTCTTTTCTATCTTCTCCTTTACGGAATTTTTTACGTCCATTTTCATCTTCTCCTCTTTTATAGTCGTAGGCAACTACAATTGATTTTCTATCCAACAACACACCTTGCAATCTTCCATAAGGGCAAACTATAATACATACTTGCTCTCTAAACCATGCAAAAACAAAAAAGAAAACCATGGTAAATACCAATAACTTAATTAATGTACCTATGTGGTTTAATGGGTTATCGGTAATGTACTGTAACAATTCATCGCTACCAATAAAATAGGCTAAAAATACGTTCGCTATAAAAAATGAAATTAAAAAGAAAATAAACCATTTTGTTCCTTTTTTACGAATTTTTTCTGCATTCCAAGGTTGCTTATCAAGTCTTATTTGTTTGGGTCTATCACCTTCAATCCAAAATTCAATTTTTCTGAAAACCATTTCCATAAAAATAGTTTGCGGGCACATCCATCCACAAAATATCCTTCCAAAAATTACTGTAAAAAGTATAATAAATACAATGCCTATTAGCATTGACAATACCAACAAGTGAAAATCTTGAGGCCAAAAAGGTTGACCGAATATATTATACTTACCTTCTAGTACATTAAATAATAAAAACTGATTACCATTAATTTTTATAAAAGGAGAAATAACCAACGCGGCCAATAAAAACCAACTAACATAAGTTCTGTAATTGGTAAATTTACCTGTAGGTTTTTTAGGGTAAATAACATTACGACCACCCTCCTCATTTATTGTACCTATAGAATCTCTAAAATTTTCTTGAATCTGATCTGCCATTAACAATAGCTTTTAAATTTTAATAATTTTGCAAAGTTACTTTGAATAATTAGTCTTGATTGAAACTTTTATCACATTTAATGAGGAACTCGTCTTGACTTTTTAAATTACTTAAAAAATCAAGACGAGTTCAATAAAATAGAGCTATGCTTAGTGTTTATTTTATCTGTGATTAATTATCACCATCTTTCCAAACATCTCCTTCAGGGGCTTTTGGATTTGCAGGTGTTGTACCTTGTAAAGTTAAAATATAACTAGTCAATTGTTGTCTTTCTTTTTGACTAATGGTGCTTTCCCAGGCAATCATACCTTTACCTGGCCTACCACCTTTAGCAATGGTATTAAATATATTCTTAAATCCACCGCCTAATATCCAATTTTCATCAGTAAGGTTAGGGCCAATACTACCACCACCATCAGCTAAATGACAAGCTGTACAAGTTTTAGAAGCAAATAATTCTTTCCCTTTTTGAATATCAGCGGCATCAGTTAAAGCCACTAAATTAGCATCGTCATATAACTCAGGATGGTCTTTTTTATATTGTTCTACTTCAGCCTTTCCATTTGCAACAGCGGTTGCATATTCTTCAGATTGACTATATTTTTCAGAATTCCAAAATACTTGAGTATAATAAAAAATACTAATTATAATAGTAATATAAAAGCCATATAGCCACCATGGTGGCAAAACATTATCTAACTCTTTAATACCATCATAATCATGGTCGGTCATAATATCTTCTTCTTGCCCTAATTCATTTGCTTTTGTTAGGGATTTAATTATTCTTTGCCAAAATGATAAGTTATTATTACTCATAGTTGTTGTTGTTTTCATCCCCTTCTAGAGGCAGGTTACTAATTTCTTCAATATTCTTTTTAGGTATTTTTAGTACATGTATCAACATTGTTACAAATACTAGAAAAAACAATAATAACGATATAATAGGATATATTTCTACATTTGCTATACCTTCAAAATAATGTTTTACGAATCTTATCATAATTTTTAATTTTGAGCGGTTTCACCTTTTTTAATATCTGTACCTAATCTTTGTAAATAAGCAATTAAAGCTACAATTTCTTTATCCTGCATATTCGCATCGCCATAGTTCTTAACAAACTCGGGGTCTTGCCTTAAATTTTTCTCAATTCCTTCTGCTTGATTACGCAATAAAAATAATGCTTTATCTATTTCAGATTGAGTATATGGTGTACCTAAACTTACCAATCCTTTCATTTTTGCCTCAGTAGTAGAAACATCTAAATCATCTGTCAGTAGCCAAGGATATCTAGGCATAATTGAACCCGGTGAAGTTAATCTTGGATCAAACATATGGTTAAAATGCCAGTTATCATTATACTTTCCACCTATTCTATGTACATCAGGACCTGTTCTACGAGAACCCCATAAGAAAGGACGATCATAAATAAACTCACCCGCCTTAGAATATTCTCCATACCGTTCCACTTCTGAACGGAAAGGCCTAATCATTTGGGAGTGACAGTTATTACAACCTTCGCGTATATAAATATCTCTACCTTCCAATTCTAATGGCGTGTATGGTTTAACACTTGTAATTTTCGGAATGTTAGAAGGTACAACTATGAGTGGAACAATTTCAACTGCACCTCCAACCAATATAGCAAGGGTTGCAAATATTGTAAATAAAACTGTTCTTCGTTCTAACCATGAATGCCAACCTTCACCTGCAATTCTTCTTGCAGTAATTTGTTTTAGTGGTGCAGCTTCTACCAATTCGTCTTCAACTTTTGATCCAGCTTTTGCAGTTTTATAAATATTATAGGCCAATAAGATAAAACCAGTTAAATATAAAGTACCTCCAAATGAACGCATGGCATACATTGGTAAAACTTGAGTAACTGTTTCTAAAAAGTTACCATATACTAATGTGCCATCAGGATTAAACTGTTTCCACATAGAAGCCTGAGTAAACCCAGCTACATATAAAGGAATAGCATAAAACAATATTCCTAAAGTGCCTATCCAAAAATGTGTATTTGCTAATTTTGTTGAATATAATTTGGTTTTCCATATTTTACTAGCCAACCAATATAACATACCTGAAATAATAAAACCATTCCAAGCCAAAGTTCCGATATGAACATGTGCTACAATCCAATCCGTATAATGTCCAATAGCATTCAAGTTTTTAAAGGATAACATAGGGCCTTCAAAAGTACTCATACCATAACCTGTAATCGCTACCACAAAGAATTTTAGAATTGGATCTTCTCTAACTTTATCCCAAGCACCTCTCAAGGTAAGCAAACCATTAATCATACCTCCCCAAGAAGGGAAAATTAACATTACTGAAAAAACAGTACCCAAATTTTGAGCCCATTCTGGTAGTGCAGTATACAATAAATGATGTGGACCTGCCCAGATGTAGATAAAAATTAATGACCAAAAGTGAATTATAGACAATCTATAAGAATAAACTGGTCTATTTGCAGCTTTAGGCACAAAATAATACATTAAACCTAATATAGGTGTGGTTAAAAAGAAAGCCACGGCATTATGTCCGTACCACCATTGTACCATTGCATCTTGTACACCGGCGTAAACCGAATAACTTTTAAATGCAGAAACAGGTAATTCTAAATTATTAAAAATATGTAATACAGCAATAGTCACAAAAGTAGATATGTAAAACCATATAGCAACATAAATATGTCGTTGACGTCTTTTTATTAAGGTTCCAATCATGTTGATACCCATTACTACCCAAATTAAAGTAATAGCGATATCAATTGGCCATTCTAATTCAGCATACTCCTTTGAAGAGGTTAACCCCAATGGAAGGGTGATAGCGGCAGCTACAATAATTAATTGCCAACCCCAAAAATGTATCCTACTCAAAAGATCACTAAACATTCTTGCTTTAAGCAATCTTTGCATAGAATAATACATTCCCACAAAAAATCCATTACCAACAAAGGCAAAAATGACAGCATTGGTATGTAATGGACGTAAACGACCAAAACTCAGCCATGGTATTCCTTCCATATAATTTGGAAAGTTAAATAAAAAGGCCACCATTAAGCCTACTGTCATGCCCACAATGCCCCACACTACTGTGGCAATGAGGAACATTTTTACAATTTTGTTATCGTAATAAAATTGTTCTTTTTCCATTATTAAATTATTTGTTAGTTATTTGATTGATTGATTTTGTTTCTTTAATTTTAGATTCATCATTTATAAATTCATCTTCAAAAAGCATCCTCACAGATGGTGTATATAAATCATCGTATTGACCTGATTTAACAGACTTTATAAAAAGTACAAAGAAAATTATTGCTATAACAATACTAACTGAAATCATTAAGAAAATAATGTCCATTAAGAAGATTTAATTAATTTTTACAAAAATATGAATTTAATCAGAATTCAAAACATGATAATTATCATGTTTTGTTAACCGAGGTAAATTTAGTACTTTTCGCGACATAATTGGTAGCAATTGTTACAAAAATAACTACAGATATAGAACTTAAAGGCATTAGTATTGCCGCTACAATAGGCGATAAATTACCTGTAATAGCAAATAACATGCCTATAAAATTATAAATAAAAGATAATACAAAACTCAATTTTATCACTTTTAACGTTTTTCTAGACAATTTTATAAAGTGAGGTAATACATTAAATTTTGTAGCATCTATAATACCATCAGATGCCGGTGAAAACACGTTAATATTTTCTGAGACCACAATTCCTACATTGCTTTGTGCCAATGCTCCCGCATCATTTAGACCATCTCCTACCATTAAAACATTGCCACCTGACCCTTGTTTATTTTTAATATAATCTAATTTGTCTGATGGTTTTTGATTAAAAATTAAATCAGTATCCCTAGGCAGTAAGGCCTTGAGCATCTCTTTTTCTCCTTCATTATCACCTGATAAAATTCCCAAGCGATAATTATCTTTCAATTCATTAAAAATATCTTCAATTCCATCTCTATAAGAATTTTCAAAAATAAATTTCCCCTTTATATTGTTATTAATACTTATAAACGATTGAGTTTGCACACTTTGATCTTCCTTAACATGTACAAAATCGGCTGATCCTAATTTAATATGATAATGATTAACTGTACCTTCTAATCCTTTTCCAACCACTTCGTTAAATGCGTCAACTTCTAATTGTTCATCACCTTCAAACTCATTATACAGCATCCTACTCAGAGGATGGTTAGACGATCTCAATACACTTTTTACGGCTTGCTTTTCATCTTGAGAAAGTGGAATACCATCAAAAGAAATTTTCGTTCTATTAGTAGTAATTGTTCCTGTTTTATCAAAAATTATCGTATCAATTTTAGATAAATTTTCAATAACTGCTGTATTCTTAAGATATAGCTTTTGTTTACCAAAAATACGAAGCATATTACCTAAGGCAAAAGGTGCAGACAGGGCCAAAGCACATGGACAGGCCACAATTAAAACCGCTGTGACCACATTTGCTACCATAGTTACATCTTTAAAATACCAATAGGCACCCGCTAAAAAGGCTATTATCAAAACAATAATGGTAAAACGTTTACTAATGGAATCTGTTAGATTCTTTATAGTACTAACCTTGTGATCAGAGAACACATCATTACTCCATAATTGCGTTAAATAGCTTTGTGAAACCGTTTGCAAAACATCCATTTCAATCGCTCCAGTCATTTGCTTACCTCCTGCGAACAGTTTATCGCCTGATTTTTTTGCTACAGGTAGAGATTCTCCCGTTACAAAACTATAATCTATTTGGGCATTACCTGAAATTAATATACCATCTGTAGGTATCAGTTCATTGTTTCTAATTAACAATCTATCGCCCTCTTTGACATCATAGACTGCAATATTGCTTTCAGATCTATCTTTATTTATTTTTGTCACGGCCACCGGGAAATACGACTTATAATCGCGTTCAAAAGACAAGAAGCTATAGGTCTGTTGTTGAAATATTTTACCTAGTAGTAAAAAGAAAACAAAACCTGAAAGGCTATCCAAATAACCTTGCCCAATATTAAAAAATATTTCGTAAGTACTTCTTAAAAATAAAACGACTATTCCTAATACTATTGGTACATCAATATTTAAAATCTTATGTTTAAGTCCTTTATAAGCAGAAATAAAATACTCATTGGCTGCATAAAACACTACGGGTAAAGCCATTACAAAAATAATAATTCTAAATAATGGTTTGTACTTATCTAACCAATACTCATTGGATTGAAAATACTCAGGAAATGATAATAACATGATATTACCAAAAGCAAAACCTGCAACACCTAATTTATATATTAATGAACGGTCAACCTTACGCTTAGAAACTGTTGTATCTTCTAAACTTATAAAAGGTTCATACCCAATAGAACTTAACAATTCTACTACTTGCTTTAAAGAAATTTTAATATTATTAAAGGTAATTCTAACTTCTTTTTTTGGAAAATTAACTTGAGAATTACTAATTGCTTTATGTAATTTATTCAAATTTTCTAATACCCAAATACAAGAACTACAATGAATATGTGGTATATAAAAAGTTATTACACTGGTCTGTCCATCTCTAAAATCATATAATTTTTCTACAATCTGCTCATTATCTAAATAGTTGTATTTACCTTTAATTTCTTCAGGAATTTTACCTGGAGCCTCTTCAAAATCGTAATAACATGATAATTCATTTTCATTTAAAATTTGATAAACTGTTTTACAACCGTTACAACAAAAAGGTTTATCATCATAAACCACTGGTTTTGAGCCACAATCAGTACCGCAATGATAACAAATTTCGTTTGCCATAAATTATTTTAATAAGTCGCAAATATCTAATGCAAACTTAGACATCTATATGACAAATGTCATATATTTTAAATATATTTGCCACGTTAATTATTTTTTTACTATGGGTAATTGTCAACAATGTATCATTCGAGAATTTAGCACATTAAAATCTTTGAATAATGAAGATTTAAAAAGTATGTCTGAAGAAAAAGATGTATTAAGATTTAAAAAAGGTGATATTATTTTTTCTGAAGGAAACACATTGAACGGAGTGTACTGTATTAAACAAGGCATTTGTAAAATGTCTAAACTGAATACTAACGGAAAAGAACAAATAGTTAAATTCATCAAAGGTGGAGATATGCTGGGTTACCGTTCAGTTTTAAGTGAAGAGCCTGTTAGTTTATCAGTTACTGCATTAAAAGATATGGAGGCATGTTTTATACCTAAAAAAGAAATTTTTGATGCCATAAAAGCCAACTCTAAATTTTCCTTAGATATGATGAGAACTGTTTGCCATGATCTACGCGATGCGAATATGTCTATCTCTAATATGGCTCAAAAAAGTGTAAAAGAACGATTAGCGGATACCTTAATCTTTCTAAAAGAAACCTTTGGAGAAGATAATAACGGCTACTTAGACATCATTTTAACCCGAGAAGAATTTTCTAGTGTTATTGGTACAGCCACCGAATCTGCCATTAGATTATTATCTGAATTTAAAAAAAATAAGTTAATTGCCTTAGACGGAAAAAGAGTGAAAATTTTAAATGAAACTGAATTACTCAAAATGTCTCAAGGGTTCTAAATACTTTACAAGTATATTTATATCACTTCCTCTTAATTTAATATTATCTCAATCTTTAAATAGTCAATCTATAATACATATATCAGATTGATACAATCTATATGGTCTAACCTGATAGATATCATTTGATAATATATTATTAATACGTTACTTAGTTGGGAAAGTATAAATTCATAAATTATGAAACATTTACTATTTTTAATCGCTATATTTTTACTAATGGGCTGTTCAACTACTCAATTGGTAAATAGTTGGAAGAATCCTGAAGTGGAAAATTTTGAGCCATCAAAGATTTTTATTGTTGGAATGACATCAAATAAAAAAGCAAGACAAAAATTCGAAAATAGATTAAAAGAAGAATATCTGTCAAGAGGGACAGAGGCGGTTACAAGTTTAGAAATGTTTGGCAAATCATTTGCTAAAGAAAAAAAATCTGAAGAGGCGTTAAAGGAAATTGAAAATAAATTGTTAGATGAAGGATTTGGTAGTGTATTATTTACAAAAATAATAGGTGTTGAAGATAAAATAATGTTTTCAGAAGCATATAGTGATTTTGAAAATACACATAGAGGATTCAAAGATGATTATTTTATAAATCAAGATATTTACCACAATCGCAAATATTATGATAAATATAAGGTGTATCATGCAGAAACCTCTTTATATTGTATATGTCCTGAAGAAGCAAGTGAATTGATATGGAAAGGTTATATAGATATTATAGATCCTAATTCTATCAAAGAAACGGTAGATGATTATATCAATTTGGTATTATTTGTACTTGAAGAAGAACAATTAATACCCAAAACAACAACTAAAGAAGATCAGGTATTGTAGTTAAGTTTTTTAGCAAACCTATCTATCTTATTATAGAAAATACGCTTACATTTTTCTAAAACACGTGTTACCAAAAATATACTTACTGATATAAATCATTTTATATCAAATTCTTATACGCTAGATTTGAGTAGATAAGTCTTTACTATTAAGATGATAAAATCGCTACAAATATCTAATAGCATCAAAACCTTTTTTATTGAAATTGGGGCATTATCTTATTTTGCAGGTCGTTTTTTTAAAGAAGTATTCACCAAACCCTTTGAAATTAAAGAACTAATTCGGCAATGTTATAAAGTTGGTAATAAGTCTATTTTATTAGTAAGTGTAACAGGCTTTATTTTAGGACTTGTATTTACCCTTCAATCAAGACCAACTTTAATGGAATTTGGTGCCGAATCTTGGATGCCAAATATGGTCAGTATTTCTATTGTTAGAGAAATTGGCCCCGTTATTATTGCCTTAATTTGTGCTGGAAAAATAAGTTCTGGTATTGGTGCAGAACTGGGATCTATGCGAGTCACAGAACAAATTGATGCGATGGAAGTGTCTGGTACAAATCCGTTTAAGTATTTGGTAGTTACCCGTGTTTTGGCGACTACATTAATGGTACCACTACTTATTATTTTTGGCGACGCCATCGCTTTAGGTGGCTCTGCGATTGTTGAAAATTTAAAAGGAGATGTTTCCTTTCAGTTGTATTTTAATAAGGTGTTCAATGCATTAGAATTTTCAGATTTATTACCGGCTACCGTTAAGTCAATATTTTTTGGCTTCGCTATTGGTTTGGTCGGTAGTTATAAAGGTTATAATTGTAAGAAAGGAACTGTAGGTGTTGGAGAAGCATCTAATGCTGCGGTTGTATATACATCGATGTTATTATTTATAATTGATTTTATAGCCGTTTTTGTTTCAGATATATTTTTCGAAATTTAAAAATGAATTACGCAAAAAACATATCACCTATTATAAAAATATCAGATCTTAAAATTAGTTTTGGTGACAATCATGTACTCAATGGTTTTAATATGGAGTTGTTTGAAGGTGAAAATTTAGTGATTATGGGTAAATCGGGTTCAGGTAAATCAGTTATGGTTAAGTGTTTATTAGGCCTATTATTACCTGATAGTGGAAACATTATAATTATGGATCAAGATATTACAATATTACAGCAGAAAGAATTAGATAATTTGCGTTCTGAAATTGGATTTCTATTTCAAGGAAGTGCATTGTATGATTCAATGACGGTTCGTGAAAATTTAGAATTTCCTTTACGTAAAAATAAGGATAAATTTAAAATTAAAGATACATTGGTATTAGATGCTCTTGAAAGTGTAGGTCTTTTAGATGCCATTGATTTAATGCCGGAAGAGCTTTCAGGAGGAATGAAAAGAAGAGTAGCTTTGGCTAGAGCAATCATTTTAAATCCAAAAATTATCATTTACGATGAGCCTACTACTGGCCTTGACCCTATTACTGCTAAGGAAATTATTGAACTAATGAAAGAAATTCAACAAAAACATGGTACTTCTTCACTAATTATAACTCACGACGTAGATTGTGCAAGGGTAATTTCTAATAGAATGATTCTACTCATAGAAGGCATTAATTATGCAGAAGGTTCATTTAAAGAATTAGCTATTTCTAAAGATAAAAAAATTCAAGCATTTTTTAAATAAAGGACTTATGAAAACTTCAAATACAAAAAAATTTAATCTTGGCTTGTTTATTATTTTAACTACACTTATTCTAATTACAGCATTATACCTCATTGGTAATAAACAGAATTTTTTTGGTAAAACTTTTAGAATAAGTGCCGTTTTTAACAATGTAAATGGTTTAATGCTTGGCAATAATGTACGCTATTCAGGTATTAATGTGGGGACAGTAAAAAATATTATAATGATAAATGATACTACAATTGCGGTTGATATGGTGATTGAGCATAAAATATTAAGACATATAAAAAAGAATGCTGTTGCCATTATTGGATCTGATGGTTTGGTAGGAAGTATGGTCATTAACATTATTCCCGGCAAAGGATATGCTTTACCTCTAAATCCAGAAGACACTATTAAATCATTCAGTAAAATTTCTACTAATGATATGTTAACTACTTTAAATACTACTAATGAAAATGCAGCATTATTGACGGCAGATTTGTTAAAAATAACTACATCTATTCATAATAGTGAAGGTACGTTGGGCTTACTAATTAACGATCCTGAAATGGCTTCAAATTTAAAACAAACCATTATAAATCTAAAAATAGCCAGTACAGGTGCCTCTAAGACAATTAAAGAGCTAAACCAAATCATCACATCTGTTAATTATGATGAAAGTTTGGCCGCTGTGCTGTTGAGCGATTCTCTTTCTGCAACCAAAATAAGATCAATCATTAGCAATTTAGACCAATCTAGCAGCGGAATTGATTCGGTAATTACCAATATAAATGATGTTGTTTTAAATATAAAAAAGGGAGAAGGCACTTTAAACTATATAGTAAATGATACCGTATTGGTAAAAGATATTGATGAAACGATGAAAAATATTAAAGTAGGAAGTGTGCTTTTAAACGAAAATTTGGAAGCCCTAAAGCATAATTTTCTATTAAGAGGTTATTTTAAAAAATTAGAGCGACAAAAGCGTAAAGAGGAAAAAAATAATAACTAAAAAACTAACTAAAGCACATTTTTTCTAAATACCGTACTAACTTCTTGTATATTACTTTTTATTTCAAAAACAGCTACTTTTTTGATCAATGCAATTTCATCATAAGTAAGTTTTCCGAAAATAAAAAGATCTAAAATATCAGAGGTCTCAGTAGGTAACCAATGATATATCTTATTGAATGCTATTCTTTTCTTTTCAGTTATTTCGCTATTTTCTATAGGTATTTCAAGCGTTTTTATAATATTTTTTTCTTCCTCATTATTATACAAAAACAACGATTTCTTAAAATCATCTTGATGATATGAGATATCATCAAGCTCTTCGTGCATTATCAGATCATTACCGGCATCAAAATCAAAGTTTTCTTCCATTAATTTTAATTCATTTTTTAAAATTTGACTAGTGCTTAATGTGTTTTTATGAAAATCCTCTTTCTTAAGTAATAACCTTAGATGTTCTTCAACTAAAGCAAAAAGTTTTAGTTTGATTTCATCTACCTTATCAAGTTTGCCTTCATATTTCTTGTAAAGATCTACAATAGCATCATCAATTATTCCATTGGTTTTATACATATTTCGAGGTATAACCCCTTTCGTTTCTGCAACGTATAATCTGTGCTTTACATATGAAAATACTTGTGGAATTGCTGCCAACACTTTTTTTCCGAATTCGTCATGCACTTTATTAAACTGATAATTTTTCATGTTCCTAACTTTTTAATTTATTTTAAAATTAAAAATAAACTATGATAATTAAAATGATAATTGTCATTGCATAATTCTGCATTTTATTTAAGCAGTCGAGACCTTTTTATGACCACTACAATTTTAATACTAAAGCTTATAATCTTCGAAAATTTCAACCTAACTAGTCCGTATCGGGTCCATCTAAATCATGTAATTCATCTAATTGCATTAAAATTTCAAATGTTTTTTTTGCCTCTGCTTCATCTACAACACTAATGGCAGCACCAACGTGAACCATTACATAATCATTAACTTTTGCTTCGGGTACTAAAGCAAGGCTGATCTCTTTTATAACACCATCAAACGAAACCCTTCCTGTTCTAAAAGTCTCGTCTAATTGACCTGTTATTTCAATTAATTTTCCGGGTATTGAAAGACACATATTTTATTACTGAATTTATAATTTATTTTCTCTTAACCAATTATACCAAGCTTCCATACCTTTTCCGCTAGTTGCTGACACTTCAAAAAATTGTAACTTTGGATTTACTTTTAAGGCATATAGTTTCAATTGATCAATATCAATATTTACATAAGGTAACAGATCAATCTTGTTTATAATACAAATATCTGACGTATGAAACATATCAGGATATTTGATCGGTTTATCTTCACCTTCAGTTGTACTAATAATTACAACACGTTTACTTTCACCTAAGTTAAACATAGATGGACAAACCAAATTACCAACATTTTCGATCATTAAAACTGAATTATCTTGAATTTTTAATTTCTTCACAGCTTCATACACCATATCACTTTCTAAATGACAACCTTTTCCTGTATTTATTTGTATTACCGGAATTTCAATTGCGGCAATTCTATCCGCGTCATTTAATGTTTGTTGGTCTCCTTCAATAACATAAAAAGGGATTTCATCTTTTAGATCCGCTAAAGTGCGTTCTAATAAAGCTGTTTTGCCAGAACCGGGAGAACTTACCAAGTTCAGAGCAAAAATGTTTTTGGCTTCAAAATAACCTTTGTTTCTGGCTGCCATCACTTCATTAAGCTGCAATATATCTTGTTCTACTTCTAACACAGTTTTATGATGATGATGTGTATGTTCATGATCATGCGTATGCTCTCCATGATGATGATCGTGTCCATGTTCACTATGCTCATGTTGATGAGCTTTAACCTCAGCTGGATTTAAAATAGTGACTCTGTTTTCTTCACTTCCGCAACCACAAGTACCACACATATTTTTTAAATTTTAATTTTATCAAAAATAAGAAATATAATTATTGCTCTTTATGAGATTTATCAGGTTATTGTTTTTACATAATTTAAACCTGTTTTTTCATAAAAAGATTCTAAAGCATGTCTTAAGTTTTCCTGAGCTATCTTAGTTAATCCTATCTGAAGCTGAAAGCTCTTACCGGAAATTCCTAAAATTGATGCTTTGGGCTGTTTGTTGTAAATATTTTTTGTTAAGTACAAAACAGTTTCCGGATCCAATTCATGTGTACTAAAGCTATCTGTTGCTTTAGGGCAACAATCCTTCCAATCAAATCCTTTATCAAATTGTTTTATATGGGCATCAATAAAGTAAACAACTGCATAGTGTGAAACTAATTCAGCGTCTTCAATTTGTAATTGATACCTATATTCGCAGTCAAAATTTCCTGGTAAATTTCCTTTTATTTTATCAATAAAAGCCCATCCTAAACCATCATCAGACCGACCGGAATTTCCAATTCCAATAATTAATATTTTATCGTAATTTTTCATCAATAATATTTCCGTATTGATCTATTAGTTGCAGTTGCATCGGCATTTGACCCATAGCGTGTGTTGCACAACTCAAGCAAGGGTCATAGGCTCTAATTGCCACTTCTATTTGATTCATCATCCCCTCTGTAATTTTGGGTTTACCATCAAGCACATTATTTGCTACCCATCTTACAGCTTGGTTCATGGGTTCATTATTGTGTGTTGTGGATACAATCAAATTACATCGTGTAATTCTATCTTTATCATCCACTTCATAATGATGTATCAACGTACCTCTCGGTGCTTCTATGATACCAATACCTTCATTTCTACGTTTGCCCTTCCGTAACAGGTCATTGCTCAGAACATCATCATCTTCCAACAGCTTTTTCATCATCTCGGCACAATACAGTATTTCAATCAACCTTGCCCAATGGGTATACATGGTCATATTATTTACTTTACCATTGGTCATTGCCATAAATTCCAGACGTTCTTTCTCTGCCAATGGAGTTTCAATACCTTCACATATATTAATTCTTGCCAATGGACCAACTCTATTCCATCCTTTTTCTCTTCCTAAATGTTTCAAATATGGGAATTTTAAATAGGACCATTTTTCAACACCTTCATAGAAATAATCTGCATAATCATCATCAGGAATATCATCTAGTGTACTATTGCCAAGTGCATCTATGGCTCTTAAATTACCATCATATAATTCTAAAAAGCCATTTTCTTTTTTTACCAACCCTAAATGTCCAGAAGGATAAGCAGCAAAAGTGTCTAAGAACTCTCTGTTTTTTTGATGGTATTCTTTAATAAAATCGAGAATCTCAACGGACCAATCTATCATAGTATCAACAGAAGGAATATCAATACCATCTAAAAAATAATTACGTTCTTTAACGGTTATCCTTTTGTGTACTCCACCGGGTGTTGTAGAAATACCATGGATGCGTTTACCAGCTACCAATTTAATAATCTCTTGCCCAAATTTACGCATTAAGATTCCCTTTTTGGCTAATGCCGGATACTCCATGGCTACACCTACTACATTTCTCTTTAAAGGATCAGCGTCATATCCAAACAATAGGTCTGGAGATGCTAAATAGAAAAAATGTAAGGCGTGTGACTGAAAAATTTGTCCGAAATGCAATAATTTACGAATCTTTTGTGCTGGTTGTGATAAATCTTCCGGTTCTAATCCTACTATCTGATCAATAGCTTTAGCCGCAGCAAGATGGTGGCTTACCGGGCATATACCGCATAAACGTTGTACCATCACAGGAGCTTCCCAATAGGGATGCCCTTGAATAAAACGTTCAAACCCTCTAAATTCTACAATATGAAAGAAAGCATCTTTTACATTGTTCTGTTCATCAAGATGTACTGTTACTTTACCATGTCCTTCAACACGTGTTACGGGATCTATTACTAATTTTTGTGACATACTTTTTATTTTAAAATACCTAGTGATAATTTCCAAAACTCAATTTTCAAATACATTGCGTAAATATTGAAATTTGTAACCTTAGTTTTTTTGATTTTTGACATTTACATCCTATTTGGTGCTTGCAATTTGTATTTTCAATTATTAATCATACTTAAATTCGTCATGTGTGATAGAAAATTCTTCTCCTAACAATATGCTCTTAACCACCTTCCAAATATGGTGTGCATTAGGAGGGCAACCGGGAATATAATAATCTATCTTTACTACTTCATTACATGGATATACATTATTTAAAAGTTTTGGTATATCCTCATGTCCCGGTACCACATTTGCACCTATCTCAGTGGTCACTCCATTTAAATAGGCTTCTTCTAAGCATTCTTGAAGTGGTACAAAGTTTCGCATTGCCGGAATACCTCCCATTATTGCACATTCACCAAAAGCGACCAGAATATCACATTTCTTCCGAAATTCTTGAAGCACATGCACATTTTCAGAATTGGCACAACCACCTTCTATAAGTCCTATATGACATTGCTTTGTAAAACTCTTTATATCCGTCAAGGGCGATTTATTAAACTCAACTATTTCAATAATATCTAATATGTCAGTATCAATATCTAACAATGACATATGACATCCAAAACAACCAGCCAGCGATGTGGTAGCGACGATAAATTTTTCATTTTCATTCTTTCTCACTTGGCTGTTAAGTAATTTTGGGATTATATTTTTACCTAACAAGTCATATTTTCGATCTCCAAAAGGTTGTTCGTGAATCATACCTTTGACAAGAATAGCACCAACCGGACAAATATTCATGGCGTGTAATGCTTCCGATTCACTTAACTTATCCTCTTGTTCATAATCAATATGAACTCTTGTTTTTATACCTCTTTGTACAAAAGAAAATACATCTTTACCAGCTTTGGTTTTAATCTCCTCTACACAACGTTTACATAAAATACAACGATTAGATTCCATGATCATACGTTTAGGGTTGAAGTCTACAATTTTATCGCTAAAAACATGTGGATAACGCGTAACTGTAAGTCCCATATCATAAGCTAAATTTTGCATATCACAGTTACCGCTTTTCTCACAAGTAGGGCAAAAATGGTTTCCCTCTGCATAAAGCATTTCAATAATTGCCTTTCTATTATCTAAAAGTTCCGGAGTATTAACTTCTACCTCCATATCGTCAGCCACTTTTACAGTACATCCCGTTGTATGTTTACCATTGAGTTTAACTGTACAAATTCTGCAAGTACCCAGCGGATTGAGTTCTCTAAAATAACAAAGCGTAGGTATATAAATACCATTTTCTTTAGCTACATCCACAAGGTTCTTTCCTGATTGAGCTTTGATGGTTTTACCATCTAATCTAAGGTTTACCATTTTATTCATAATCGGAAGTCATTTCGTTAATAATTTTATCATATTCTTCAATGGCATGGTCTAAATTAAATGCCCTATTGAAATCTGTATTTTCAGACAAACTTCTCTCGAATATTTCCGGAAATTTTTGAATTGCATCATTCAATGAATTGGATGACATTTGCCCTAAACCACACCTGCTTGTAGTTTTTATAATCTTACTCCATTCTATAATATCAACCAGATCCTTTTTTTCAGCATGTCCTAAAAGTAACTTATCGATTTTTTTGTTCAGTAAAAAATTACCCGTTCTACAGGGTACACATATACCACAAGATTCTTCTACAAAAAAGTTAGAATAGGATTTTAATATATACATCAAATCCCTTTGATCATTGAATATCATTACTGAACCACCACATATAAGGTCTTCACCAGATATATTTCTGTTAAAGTCAACTTCTGATAAACAATCACCGGAAGGACCGCTAAATTGTATCATTTTAGGATTCTTAGCTCCAACTAATTTTAGGAATTCTTGCATATTCATTCCCCACTCAATTTCAAATATTCCTTTGTTTTCACAATCTCCTGATACACTTAAGAGTTTTGTTCCTGGTGTTTTTTCAGTTCCTAGTTGCAGCCATTTATCAACCCCCATTTCAAAGATACGAGGTACGGCACACAATGTTTCTACATTATTTACAATAGTTGGTTTCCCTTTAAATCCCTTTTCAACAGGAAAATACTCCTTGGTACCCGGTTCTCCTCTTTTTCCTTCCATAGAATGGATCAATGCGGTTTCTTCACCGCATATATATGCACCCGCCCCTAAGTGTATATAAATATCAAAATCAAAAGGTATCTTAGCCTTTATTCCCTTACCGAGATATCCTTTTTTTCGGTAATCATCTAATATGACTTCCAATTTACTGACTAAATATCTATACTCTGCTCTTAAGTAAATTGAACCATGGCTGGCTCCAACCGAATAAGCGGCATAAATCATGCCTTCGATCAACAATTCAGGGTGTTCTTCCAGTAAAACTCTATCTTTAAAAGTTCCTGGTTCTCCCTCATCAGCATTACAAATAATATATTTAACATCCGATTTATTTTGACGGCAAAATTGCCATTTTAATCCAGTAGGAAAAAAAGCCCCTCCCCTGCCAGCTAATTTAGATTCTTTAACCAAATCAATAATTTCTTCGGGTGAATGTTTATGTAATTGTTTTAAAGAAGAAAAACATGTATAGGGTTTAAAAAATACTGTTTTATTTTTTGGTGGTGTATAATGAATAGTACTCTTTGGAGTATCGCAAATTTCTGAGGGTTTCTTGCCATTTTTTAATTGTGCAATGATGCTGATAACCTTTTCGGGAGTTAAATTTATAAATGGTTGAAAATTAATCAAACAGGCTGGTTCTTGATCGCTCAAACCTATACAAGGAGTTTTGAATAAACCAAACATCTTATCCTCAGAAACATGACCAACTTTGACTCCTGTAGCTTTTTCAAATGTTTTTTGAATTTTTTCTCTTCCGGAAAACTGTGAAACGATACAGTCATTAAGATAGATGGTAAACTTCCCACAATCTAATTTGTGATAAAAATGGTAAAAAGTTACCACCCCTTCCAATTCCATTCTTGACATATTAAATTTTTGTGCCACTTTAGAAATGTCATCATGACCAATACATCTTTTTTTTCGTTGAATTTCCCATAGAACAGACATTAATTTACTACGATCAATTTTGTTTTTAGTCGGCATAATTACAGGTTTAATTATATATGTAATAAAAGTAACACATCGCTAAAATTCAAAACATGACAAATATCAATTATTAACGAATTAATAAAAGTGCAGTTGAAGTTTTAATAAATAAATAATGTAATATTAAAAAATAAGAAATTCTAAGATATTGTCAATGCTTTATTATAAACTTTATGATACTTCTAATACTTTCACCCTCAATTCTTTCCCTTGAAGAATACCTTTTAAAAAACTACTACAATTTGGGCATTGATCATAAATGTTTTTTATATCAAAAACGGTATCACAATCTACACATTTAGCTTTACCGGTAATAATATTAATTTTTTTAATTGCATTTTCCAAAACCGTATCCTTAACTGCAGAAGACCAAACAAAATCTAATGAATCAAATTCAATACCGGCTAACATACCAATTTCAAGTTCTATCAAGTCAACTTTATCGGCTTTTACCTTAGAAATTTCATTTTCAGCAATTTTTACAATACCTAAAGCTACTGACAATTCGTGCATTTTAAAGACTTTATATTTTATATAAAAATAACCGACAATATAATATAATATAAATTATAAAAGTATGATATATATCATACTTTTATAATTTTAAATCGTTATAAATTAAGTAGTTAACTTGTAAAATTGAATTTTATATTATAACTTTAATGCCATATATATTACATAATTATGTGTATATGTAAAAGTTCTTTTTTTTTAATTTAATTTCAGTTATGGCAACAAATAATGGAGTAAAAGAAACTTATTATGAAAGTGCAATAAAGAAGGGGTATGATCGTAGAGATTTTATGAAATTTGCAGCTTTTATAACGGCCTATATGGGCTTTGAACACACCATGGTAGGTCAGGTGGCAAAATCATTAGAAACAACATATCGACTACCTATCATCTGGGAACACTATCAAGAATGTACCTGCTGTAGTGAATCATTTATTCGCTCAGATCATCCAATGGTCGCTGATATTATCTTAGATAATGTGTCACTAGATTATACTGAAACATTAATGGCTGCATCTGGTCATCAGGCAGAAGCCGCTAAACACGACACGATGAAGAAATATCATGGTGAATATATTTTATGTGTTGAAGGCTCTGTCCCTCTTGGAGCGGACGGTGTTTATTGTACTATTGCCGGTAAAACAGCAAAAGATCATCTGATCGAAGCTGCTGAAGGAGCAAAAGCTATTATTGCTTGGGGAAGTTGTGCCACTAATGGCTGTGTACAAGGTGCTAAACCAAATCCAACCGGAGCAACGCCTATTCATAAAATTATTAAAAACAAACCTATTGTTCAAATGCCTGGTTGCCCACCCATTGGTGAAGCTATGGCCGCTTTGATCGTTCACTATGTTACTTTTGATAGATTACCTGAATTAGATCGAAGCGGACGACCAAAAGCATTCTATGGAAAACGCGTACACGATACCTGTTATAGAAGACCATATTTTGATGCAGGATTGTTTGCGGAAACCTTCGATGATGAAAATGCCAAAGAGGGGTATTGCTTGTATAAATTAGGTTGTAAAGGACCTACTACCTATAATGCATGTGGCTCAATGAAATGGAATAATGGGGTAAGTTTCCCAATACAATCCGGACATGGTTGTATTGGCTGTAGTGAAGCCAATTTCTGGGATAATGGGCCATTTTATAAACGATTGACCAATCTACCTGGTTTCGGAATTGAAAGTACGGCAGATACTGTTGGTAAAGTTGCCGTTGGTGCTGTAGCTGTTGGTTTAGCCACGCATGCAGTAGTTGCCAATATATCAAAACATAAAGAACTTAAAAATCGATATACCAGAGGTAGAGTCAACGAAGAAAATTTAGATAAAACTGAAGAAAATTAATATATCATGGGAGAAAGAATAGTAGTAGATCCGGTGACAAGGATTGAAGGTCATTTAAGAATAGAAGCCGAAATAAAAGACGGTAAAATAGTTGACGCATACAGTTCTAGTACCATGGTGCGTGGACTTGAAAATATAGTAAAAGGTAGAGATCCAAGAGATGTATGGGCATTTGTTCAACGAACCTGCGGTGTCTGTACTACTGTACATGCCATTACTTCAGTACGTGCCGTTGAAGATGCACTAGGAATTTCCATTCCTCCAAATGCAGAAATGGTTAGAAATATTATGGAAGGTGCTTTATATATGCATGACCATGCAGTACATTTTTATCATTTACATGCTCTTGATTGGGTTGATGTTGTTAATGCTTTAAAAGCTGATCCGGCCGAGACCTCTAAAATTGCCCAAAGTATTTCTAATTGGCCGAAAAGTTCACCAGGATACTTTAGTGATATTCAAAAACGAATTCAAAAATTTGTAGAAAGTGGGCAATTAGGGATTTTTGCTAATGGCTATTGGGGACATCCTCAAATGAAATTACCTGCTGAAGTCAATTTACTAGGTGTTGCCCATTATTTAGAAGCGTTAGAATGGCAAAAAGAAATCGTAAAAGTTCATACTATTCTAGGTGGTAAAAATCCACATCCAAACTATTTGGTTGGTGGTATGGCTTGTGCCATCAATGAAGATAGTATGGGTGGTTTAAACGCCGAAAGGTTAGCACATGTAGGTAAGTTATTAAAAGAAGGAAAACGCTTTATTGAACAAGTTTATATTCCTGATCTATTAGCAATTGCTTCTTTCTATAAAGATTGGGGTGCCATAGGTAAAGGTGTTGGCAATTATATGTCTTATGGAGATTTTCCAATGAATGGTTATAACGATCCTTCCAATTTTAAATTCCCACAAGGAGTAATATTAAACAGAGATCTTTCTAAAGTGTATGATGTTGACCACCGCAATGGTGATATTGAAGAATTTGTGAATAATTCTTGGTACGATAATTATAAAGAAGGAGCTGATACGGGTAGACATCCATGGGAAGGTGAAACCAATATAAAATATTCAGGCCCAAAACCACCTTATACACATTTAGATGTTGAGCAAAAATATAGCTTTATTAAAACACCAAGATGGCAAGGTAAACCTATGGAAGTTGGTCCATTAGCTAGACTATTAGTAGGTTATGGTAGAGGGAATAAAGAAATTCAAGATGCAGTTAATGGTGCATTAACTCATTTAAATGTTCCTGTTGATGCATTGTTCTCAACCTTGGGTAGAACCGCCGCTCGTGGTATTGAAACGCAGTTAGTAGCAAATTGGACCATGGAATTTTATGATACGTTAATGAACAATATCAAAAATGGAGATTCTCGAATGGCGAATATGGATCTATGGGAACCTTCAACATGGCCTGCAGAAGCTAAAGGTGTAGGTTTTACAGAAGCTCCTAGAGGTGCTTTGGCACATTGGATCAAAATAAAAGATGGTAAAACTGAGAACTATCAGCAAGTAGTTCCAACTACTTGGAATGCTTCACCAAGAGATCCTAAAGGGCAAAAATCAGCCTATGAATCTGCATTGATGGATACACCTGTAGCTGACCCTGAATTGCCATTAGAGATTATAAGAACTGTACACTCATTTGACCCATGTTTAGCTTGTGCGGTACATTTATATGATGAACATGGCAATCATATATCAAAAGTAAGTAATGTTGGTAGTTGTGAAATCTAACCTTTAAAAGTTAATTAAGATGCAAACGATATCGCAAACACATGATTTTAAAAGAGTATTAGTTTGGGAATTGCCTGTTCGTATATTTCATTGGTTAAATGCGTTAAGCATAATTGTATTAATAATAACAGGTTTTATTATCGCTAATCCTCCAGCAATATTATCTAGTGCTGAGGCTTCAGATTCTTATTGGTTTGGAACCGTTAGAGCCATTCATTTTATAACAGCTTATGTCTTTTTAGTAAATGCAATAGCCCGAATTTACTGGGCCTTTAGAGGTAATTATTATGCCAACTGGCGTGCATTTGTACCATACACCAAAAAATCATGGAAAAATATAATGCACGTAATGAAAGTAGATATATTTTTACGTAATGAAGAAAAAGAAGTGTTGAAAAATATTAGTGTAGGTCATAATTATGTGGCTTCTTTTTCATACCTAATCCTATTCTTCCTCGCTTTAGTACAAATTTTCACAGGTTTTGGTCTCTATGCTCCGACTTCAGGTTGGTGGTTACCTCAATTATTTGCTTGGGTTCCAGATTTTCTGGGTGGCGATGTCCCTACCCGCTTGATACATCATATTTCAACTTGGTTATTTATTATTTTCACATTGATTCATGTCTATTTAGTATTTTATCATGATTGGTTGGAAGGACGAGGAGAATCTTCATCTATGATAAGTGGCTATAAATTTGTTAGAAAAGAGCGTATAGAAAAAGATGACCATATATAAGATAAAAATTAATGAATACTAAATTTTAAACGGGATAGATAATTAAAGAATTAGATTTCCATTGATTGCCTCAAAAGCAGTAAAGGTTGTATATTATATTATAACCGAAAGGCATAATAATACTTTTGAGGCAATCTTTTTAGTGTGACTCTGGTTTTAAATATTTTTTAAATAAAAAACTATAATGCATTTTGATAAATTCTGTCAATTCGAGTAAATTTTACGATTGAAATAAGTAATCCCGAAATCTCGGGAGTATCGAGAATAAGAGTTTTACTATTAAAATAGTTCTCATACTATCCGCTTCTGGCGGATCACTCGAACTGACATTTTGAAAACTATATTAATTCAAAATGCATAAATTGTTAAATAAAACGAACATGATAGATTCTAAAAGAACACCGGTTGCTATAAGTAGTGATGCTTTCTTTTTTGAGAAAGACAAATCTAAAAGTATTTTGATCTTAGGAGTAGGAAACTATCTTATGGGCGATGAAGGTGTAGGAGTACATCTTATTCAGCAAATGGCAAAAACAGAACTTCCTGATTATATAGATATACTAGATGGAGGTACAGGAGGATTTTTATTACTGAGTTGCTTTGAAGCATATAAAACAGTAATCTTTGTTGATGCAACAATTGACGGAAAACCAGCTGGAACAATTTCCTTGATTAAACCAAAATTTGCTTCCGATTTTCCATCTGCCTTAAGCGTACATGATGTGGGATTAAAAGACATGATAGAAGCTGTTTATTTAATGGATTCAAAACCCAATATTCCTTTATTTACTATTTCAATTAAAGAAATGGCTCCAATGACCATAGACTTATCTCCAGAGGTTAATCAAGCAATTCCTCAAACTATAGAACAGATTTTAAAATTGTGTGAAAAATTACATGCTAATTTTGCATAACTTAGCGTATCCCATTTTTGGAATTTTAAGATCTTATTATGCTTAAAACTTACAATATCATAATTACCGGTCAAGTGCAAGGTGTTGGTTTTCGTCCTTATGTTTATGTATTGGCAAGCCAATTTAATTTAAAAGGATCGGTTTCTAATAATGAAGAAGGTGTTATAATTTATATAACTGGGTTAGAAAAAAAAGTAAATGCTTTCTATACTACGCTAATTGAAATACCTCCTAAAGTTTCAAAAATTACCAACCATTTTATTAAAGAAATTGAGTTTATAAAATTTGACGATTTTCAAATAATCCCTTCCAAAAAGAACACAAAAATCAATTTACAATTGACACCTGATTTTGCAATTTGTGATGATTGCAAGGAAGAAATATCAGATAAAAATAATAGACGCTACGCCTATCCTTTTACAACCTGTGTGAATTGTGGGCCCAGATGGGCAATTACGGCCACATTTCCGTTTGAACGTAAACATACCAGTATTGATGAATTTGAAATGTGCGATGCTTGTAAAAATGAATATACAAATCCCACTGACAGGCGTTTCCATTCACAAACCAACTCTTGTGCTACCTGCGGAATTAGTATTTCGCTAACTAATAATACAGGAGAAAAAGTTAAAATAGGAACTAGTTCTATTTTTAAAAAAGTTGCCGAATTATTAAACGAAGGCAATATTGTCGCTATTAAAAACACCAGTGGATATTTATTATGCTGTGATGCTACTAATAAAGATACTATCGAAAATTTACGTAATAAAAAAAATCGTCCAAAGAAACCTTTTGCCATTTTATATCCGTCTTTAACTTTCTTAAAAAAACATCTTATTATTAATGAACATCAGGAAGTCGCCCTTACATCGACCGAAAGACCCATAGTGATCATTCCGAAAACAAATTTTAACGGGAATTTAGCTTTATCAGCCTTAGCACCGAATTTAAATCAACTAGGTATTATGTTATCTTATTCCGGTGTGCTACAATTATTAGCGAATGAACTCAGCATGCCTATAGTTGCTACAAGTGGGAATTTACATGGTTCTCCTATTATAAGTGACAATGTCGAATCATTAACCGTATTGCAAAACGTTGCTGATTATTTCTTGCATCACAATTTGAACGTCCTCAACCCACAAGATGATTCTGTTGTAAAGTTCAGTCCTAAATTTAAGCATGAAGTATTATTTAGACGTTCAAGAGGGTATGCACCAAACTATTTTGCATCTAACCTGATTTGTAATGAAAAGATTTTGGCAATGGGTGGACATCTAAAAAGTACAATCGCCTTTATACCAAATGACTACCTATATATTAGCCAATATCTGGGAAACCTGGATAACTTTGAGGTCTATGAACGATTTACCGAAACGACAAGTAAATTTATTCGGCTTTTTGAACAAGAACCAACTGTTATTTTAACAGACAAACATCCTGGTTATCTAAGCACTCAATATGGTATAGAATTATCAAATCAATTAGGTATTAAACAATATCAAATTCAGCATCATAAAGCACATTTTGCTGCTGTTTTAGGCGAACATGAACTTTTTGAAAATAAAGAAGCTATTTTAGGCGTTATTTGGGATGGTACCGGTTATGGTGATGATGGCCAGATTTGGGGTGGTGAATTCTTTCACTATCAATCAAAAAAAATGGAGCGAATTACGCATTTTGATTATTTCGATTGGTTAGCTGGTGATAAAATGGCAAAGGAACCTAAACTTTCACTTTTTTCACTGGCAGATGATAGAATGTATCAGGAAATTTCTGCTAAATTTTCTGCTAAGAAAATCGCTCTTTACCAAAAAATTAAAAATAAAAACACATTAAAGACTTCTTCTGTTGGGCGCCTCTTTGACTCAGTCGCATCTTTGTTAAATATTTGTGATCTTAATAGCTATGAAGGAGAAGCAGCTATATTGCTTGAAAATTATGTAACTAGTTATAACATAAATAATTGCAAATCATATTGTTTTGATTTTGAGAATGGTATTATTCCTACAAAAGTAATACTGAATAATCTGTATTTAGATTTCAAAAGGGGAAAAAATAAAGAAATTATTATTGCAAATTTTTTATACACGTTGGCTACTATAATTATTGAAGTAGCAAAAAGTCAGGGCTTAAAAAATATAGTTTTAAGCGGTGGTGTTTTTCAAAATACAATACTGATCGATATGGTAAAAGAGATCGCTAAAAACGATTATAAATTATATTTTAACCGTAACTTAGCTCCTAATGATGAGAACATTTCTTTCGGACAAATAATGTATTACTTGCATTGTTTAAATAAGTAAAAGAATGAAGTATTTAAGCGAATATCGAAATTTAGAAGCTACTAAAAGCTATTTAAAGCTCATTGAAAATACCATAACAAAGCCATGGAAAATAATGGAGGTTTGTGGTGGTCAGACACATGGTTTGGTTAAAAATGGTATTATAAATTTATTGCCCGATAAAGTTCAAATGATTCATGGACCCGGTTGTCCTGTTTGTGTAACACCACTTAACTTAATTGATAAAGCCATCGAATTGTTAGAAAACGACGTCATTGTTTGTTCATTTGGTGATATGATTCGTGTACCGGGAAGTAAAAAAAGCTTGTTAGAAACAAAAGCTAATGGTGGCGATCTACGGATTTTATACTCACCTTTAGAAGCTGTAAAAATTGCCAAAGAAAACCCTGACAAAGAGGTTGTTTTCTTTGCTGTTGGTTTTGAAACTACAGCACCCGCGAATGCCCTGTCAGTATTACATGCACAAAAGGAAGGCGTAAAAAATTATTCTATTTTAGTATCTCATGTATTGGTGCCTCCTGCGATGGAAGCTATTTTAGACGATAAATTTAGTAATATTGATGCATTTTTAGGTGCCGGCCATGTTTGTGCAATTATGGGTTATAAAGAATACCACCCGCTTTCTGAAAAATATAAAATCCCAATTGTAATTACAGGATTTGAACCTTTAGACCTAGTACAGGGAATTTATATGGCGGTACACCAACTTGAAAAGGGAATTTACAAAGTTGAGAATCAATATGCACGCGTGGTAAAAGAAGAAGGAAATAAGGCTGCTATTGATGTAATACACAAAGTTTTTGAAATTGGAAATAGAGAATGGCGTGGCATTGGTGAAATTCCAAATAGTGGTTATAAATTAACAAAAGAATTTATGGATTTTGACGCCGAATTAAAATTTGGAATCAGTAATATTCACGTTCCTGAAAATGCGACATGTATTGCAGGTGAAATCTTAAAAGGAATTAAAAAACCGCATGAGTGTAGTGAGTTTGGAAAGACTTGCACACCTTCTAATCCGCTAGGAGCCCCAATGGTTTCTTCTGAAGGAGCTTGTGCTGCCTACTATCATTTTAGTGAAACTACTTTTTGAGCAGTTTAAGAACGAACTCAAAAACATAAGTTGAACTAATCCCGCTACTTGTGCTGAACTTGTTTCAGTATCTGGCGGGATCTTGTCTTGATACTCGACTCATTTAGTCGGTTTTAAATAAAGGAAAGTTCTAGTAATTATTAGAATTTTCAAAAAGTTTATGAACGTTACAATTTGGTTATTTTAACCAATAAAAAACAAAATTATAAATGGATACAAAAGATTTGGGTTTTGACACTATCAATTTAGGTCATGGAAGCGGCGGCTTAATGACCCGAGATTTATTAGATAAAATTATATTTAAAACGTTTAACAACCCTTTTATCAATCAAAAACATGATGGTGCTATTGTTAAATTTGATGGTGAAATAGCTATTTCAACGGATAGTTTTGTTATTTCTCCTATTTTCTTTAAAGGAGGAAATATTGGTGAAATAGCCGTAAACGGAACGGTCAATGATGTTGCCATGTGTGGTGCTATTCCAAAATACTTATCCTTAGCATTTATTGTGGAAGAAGGTTTGAAAATTGATGAATTTATCGAAATAGTAAAATCAGTAAAATCAGCTGCTGATAAAAGCGGTGTTAAAATTATTACCGGTGACACCAAAGTAGTTGAACGTGGAAAAGGAGATAAAATTTTTATCAATACAACAGGTTTAGGTCAAGTGCATCCAAAAGCAAATATTTCTACAGAAAATATAAAAGTTGGCGATAAAATTATTGTGAGTGGATATATAGCTCAGCACGGAATGGCAATTATGTCTCAACGTGAAGGCCTGGAATTTGAATCTACTATAGTCAGTGATACTACGAATGTGAATTTTTTGGTGAATGATTTATTAGATGCATTTGGCGATAAGATCCACTTGTTCAGAGATCCTACAAGAGGTGGATTGGCAAGTGTTTTATCTGAAATAGCGTCAGATATTAATAGAGGGATAACAATAACCGAAAATGATTTACCTCTTGAGAAACAAGTAGCTGCTGCCTGCGAAATTTTAGGCTTAGATCCATTGTATGTTGCTAATGAAGGCGTTTTTATTACTATTGTTGAAGCCGATATAGCCGATGCCGTTGTTAAATTAATGCAGAACGATGAAAAAGGGATAAATTCAACATGTGTAGGAGAAGTTACCAATGAACATCCTGCAAAAGTTGTCATGACCAGTTCAATTGGTGGGAAAAGAATTGTTAGCCCATTGATTGGTGAACAGTTGCCAAGAATCTGCTAAGTTATTGAAGTAAAATGCAATGAATAATGTTTAAGAGTTACAATGTCACTTCGAGTTAAATTCTGTAGGAATTTAGTATCGAGAAGTGTTTTCAGCAGAAATTTACTTGTTTTCGATACACCATGCTTAAGGCATGGCACTCTAACTGACGTAAATTTCTTATCCATTATTCAAGTTAAATACTACTCTCTTAAACACCCTCACTCACTTAAACCAGATAGTAATACTAAGGTTTTGGATGTGCTATCTTTTATAAAGGTGTTCCTGCAAGGTCTTTGAGACCTTGCAGGAAAATAGTTTTACTTCCATCTTCTAACTTAACTACTAAACATCCAATATATACCAATAATTAGTGCAAATAGACCTGCTGCTAATTTTATGCCTTTAAAAAACACTTCATTATGTCCGTTCATTACCTTAACGGAAATTTTACCTATTACAAATGCAAATGCAGTCATGGCGATTACAATTCCCAATCCGAAACCGACTATATAAAACGTAGCATCAGATTGTGTTTCAAAACCCAATACCGGAATAAATAATAAGAAATGAGCAATACCGGCCAAACCGTGTAAAAATCCGATAGAAAAGGATGCTAAGTTACTTTGTTTTAAAGTTTTACTATGCGTGTGATGATGTGATATTTCATGCAAATGTTCATGTTTATGAGTATGTATTATTGGAGAATTCTCACTATGAATATGTAAATGTTTATGCCTTTTCTCTGCTTTAAATATCTTAATAAAGGCCCAAATACCAATACCAATTAAAACTAAGCCTACCAATTGTTCACTATAATTAGAGATGGTGTCAACGGGAATTAATTCCTTAAAAATTGTAAATAAAATTCCGATTGATATCATCCCAACAAGGTGGCCAAATCCCCAAAACAACCCTATTTTCCATGCTTTCTTTTTAGATTCAATAGCAAAAGGTGCTACAGCAGCTAAATGATCAGGCCCTGTAATTACGTGTAACATAGATGCTAATAAGCCGGCAGTTAGCGGGAAGGTAATTGTCATTTCAATTTTTTGATTAATATGTGAATGGCTAAATTATTAACTATTAAGTTTTTAGAGTATGATATTAGTCATTAACCATTTTCAAATTTAATAAATGTAATTTCAGGCCTCATTCCCATTCTACCTGGAAATCCTAACCAACCCAAACCCCTATTTACATATAGATATTGTTGATTTTGTTTGTATAATCCTGCCCAGCGTTTATATTTATATTTTATGGGACTCCATGCCTTATTTTTTAGATTAATTGCTGCTTGCATGCCATGTGTATGACCGGAGAGTGTCAAAGCAATATTTGTTTGTTGTAATACCTCTGCATCCCAATGTGTTGGATCATGAGATAATAAAATCTTAAATGGAATGTCTTCTACTTCTTTTAAGGCTAACTCTAAATTACCATATTTCTTAAATGG
>DEIV01000142.1 GCA_002352665.1 Flavobacteriaceae bacterium UBA2765 | reverse complement strand
GTAAGCCAAATTTACTGAAATAATAAATGACCGTCAAAAATTTGTGTTAAAACTATACTAAAGTAGCCATTTTTATCGCGGCAATGGCACACTCAACACCTTTGTTGCCATGTTTTCCACCAGATCGGTCTATAGATTGTTGCAGTGTATGATCTGTCAAAACGCAAAAAATTGTGGGCGTGTTATATTTAATATTTAGATCTTTAATACCCAAAGAAACCGCTTCGCAGACAAAATCGAAATGTTTGGTTTCTCCTTGAATTACACATCCAATTGCAATAATAGCATCAAATTTATCCTTCTCAAGTAAATGTTTACAGCCATAGGTAAGTTCAAAACTTCCGGGAACATTTAATCGCAAAATGTTTTTAGTTATGGCTCCATTTTCTAACAAGGTAGCTTCAGCTCCATTAAAAAGGTTTTCTGTAATCTTCTCATTCCATTCAGAAACAACAATCCCAAACCGAAGGTCTTTCGCATTTGGGATTGCAGATTTATTGTAATCAGATAAATTAGTGGTTGCCATAATGGCTTAGTTTTGAGCAGATAATTTTGCTCTGTTTATGTAAATATCTATTTTTTTGCCTTCATCTGAGTTTGGATACTCTTCTTTAATTCTAGTAAATAATTCCCCAGCTTTAGTATAATTTTTCAAATCCATAGCCACATTACCGGCTTTCAATAAATATATAGGCGAAGAGAATTCATTACTTTTAAAATTTGCCGCTTTTATATAATGATCTAAGGCATCTTCAGGTTGATTAATTTGAGAGAATGCATCGCCAATATTACCTTCTGCAATAGCACCAAAAATTTCATCATCGCTTGAGAAATCACTCAATTGAGAAATGGCATTTTCATAATCGTTTGTCTTTAGATAAGAGATACCTGCCATATATTTAGCCAAATTACCAGCATTAGTACTACCGTAATTATCAATAATATCTAGTAGGCCATACTTACCATCCGCACCATTCAATGCCAAGTTATACAAAGAATCTGCCGCTACCTGAGCTGATTCAGCTTGGTCAAAAAAAGATTTTGGATACGCCAATTCATTCGCAGCTTCAGTTTCTTTTGGTTCTTGAATAAATTTATTATAAAGTTGGTAGCCAATAATTACCAATGCTATTGCTATAAGGCCAATAAATAAAGGTTTACTATTTTTCTCTACCCATTTTTCAGATTTAGAAGCAGTTTCATCTAGGGTGTTAAATACTTCAGCCGTTGTACTTTGTTCTTCTATTTTAGAAGTTCCCTGTTTTTTAGCTTTTGCTCCTTTTTTCTTATATGTTGCCATTTCTATGTCAAAATTTGTGTGGGCAAAAATATAATTTTTTATTGTAATTATATTCTTATTATTGATGTAAATTTTGTTTTTTTGCAAAGAACCCATTATATATAATGTATCTAAAAAAAATTAGCTTAGTAAATTATAAAAATTTTGATGCAGCGACATTTGAATTTGAGGCAAAGATTAATTGCTTTACAGGTAATAACGGTGTAGGCAAAACTAACGTTTTAGATGCTATTTTTCATTTGGCTTTTACTAAAGGATATTTTAATAGTGTAACCACACAAAATATACAGCACCATAAAGACTTTTTTTTAGTTGAAGGTCAATTTGATCTTGATGAAAAACAAGAATTGATACATTGTAGTGTAAAAAGAGGTCAGAAAAAAGTAGTAAAACGCAATGGGAAAGAATATGAAAAACTCTCTGAACATATAGGCTTAATAACGGTTGTTATTATTTCACCCTATGATGTTAACTTAATTACTGATGGTAGTGAGATCAGACGTAAATTTATGGATAGTGTTATTTCCCAGTCGGACAAAGCCTATTTACAAGACTTGATTAGTTATAATAAAGTACTTTCTCAAAGAAATTCATTGTTGAAATATTTTGCCATAAATCAGACCTTTGATGCCTTAAATATAGAAATATATAATAAGCAACTAGTAGGCTTAGGAGAGAAAATTCATCAAAAGAGAAAGGCATTTGCTAAAGAATTTATTCCTATATTTGAAGAAAGGTATCAATATATAAGCAACGACTATGAAAATGTAAAATTTTCATATAAAAGTCAGTTAGAAATGGGCAATTTTGAACAATTACTGCAAAATAGTTTGGAAAAGGATAGAATGTTGCAATATACTTCGGTAGGAATTCATAGAGATGACTTGTTATATACTATAGAGGACTATCCTATCAAAAAGTTTGGATCACAGGGGCAACAAAAAACATATCTAATAGCATTAAAATTGGCTGAATTTGATTTTGTAAAATTACAATCAAATAAAATGCCGATACTGTTATTAGATGATATTTTTGATAAACTAGATGAAAATAGAGTTTCAAAAATTATAAACTTAGTTAATGAAGAAAATTTTGGACAAATCTTTATTACCGATACACATGCAGAAAGAACTGAAAAAGTGATAAAAAAAACAAAACAGCCTTATAAAATGTTCAAATTGGAGTAGTTATGGGTGCAAGAAGGAAAAATGAATTTATGTCTATAAAGGATATTATGAATGATGTATTGCAAGATAATAAATTGCAAAAAGGCATAGATTTATTAACAATAAAAGAGGCATGGGCAGAAGTTATGGGTAATGGTGTGGTGAGTTATACAAATGACCTGCAGTTTAAGAATAATACCCTATATGTTAAACTTACATCTTCTGTTTTAAGAGAAGAATTAAGTTATGGAAAAGACAAAATTGTTAAATTATTGAATGAAAAGTTAAATAAAGTGTTAATAAATAACGTTATGCTCATATAGTGTTAGTATATAATTAGTATATTTGCAAATTAAGAAAAGGTCATTTAAGGCGATAACTTTAATAAAAATTATGATGAAAAAATTACTATGCACACTTACATTGTTGTTTTTTACTATTGGGGTAGTAGAAGCTCAAAGTATTTTAATTTCTGGAGGTACACCGGCAGAAAACATTGCTGGAGATGGATCTAATATTCCTAAAATAAGTGATGATACGGATTTTGGCTCTGTTGATATTGCAAGTGGTTTTGCAGCACATACATTTACTATAACTAATAATATTGCTAGTAATTTGACTATTGGATTAGATAATTTATCAAATTCCATTGATTTTTCGCAAACAACTCCACCGTCACCAGAAACCATTTCAGGAGGTTTAAGCTCCACTTTTTCTATAACGTTTGACCCTGTTACTGTTGGTGCTAAGAATTCTATTGTTACTATAATTGTGTTCAATGAAGATACTTTTGATGAAGAGACGTTTACTTTTAATGTAGGAGGGACTGGAATTGTAGCTGCTTCAGAGCCTATAATAAGAGTTTTTGGTGGGCTTGCCTTAGATCAAGAAATATTTGATGCTAGCTCTGCTAGTCCTACTAACGGAACAGACTTTGGTGATGTTGAAACATCGAGTAGTAAAACAAATACTTTTAGGATTTTAAATGATGGTAATGCTGATTTAATTATAGATGCTTTTGGAAGTCCCGGTAGTAGCGATTTTACAAACCCAGATGAACCATTGGGTGCTAATATAACTATTACTCCTGGTAATTTTTATGATTTTCAAGTTATTTACACTCCTAGTGGAGAATTTGCAGCTAGTGCAACTATTTTTATTGGGCATAATGATAATACTCCTGCTTCCTTAGAGCCATTTAGTTTTGGTGTAATAGGAAATGGAGTAGCACCTGTACCAATCGAACCTATTATTAGGGTTTTTGGTGGGCTTGCCTTAGATCAAGAAATTTTTGACGCAAGTTCTGCTAATACTATTAACGGTACTGATTTTGGTGATGTTGAAACTTCAAGTAGTAAAACAAACACTTTCAGGATTTTAAATGATGGTAATGCTGATTTAATTGTTGATTCTTTTGGTAGCCCTGGTAGCAGTGATTTTACAAACCCTGATGAACCTTTGGGTACTCCTATAACTATTACGCCTGGTAATTTTTATGATTTTCAAGTTAATTACGCTCCTAGTGGAGAATTTGCAGCAAGTGCAACTATTTTTATTGGACATAATGATGATACTCCAGCTTCCCTAGAGCCATTTAGTTTTGGCGTTATTGGTAATGGTATTGCCCCTGCAGCCGAAATGGATGTATTTGGTCTTGGTAATCCTATTGATGATGGTAGTACTTCAACAAGTCCTGCTAATGATACAGATTTTGGCACAGTTGATATTAGTACCGGTAGTGTAACGCACATATTTACAATAACAAATAACGGTACCTTAGATTTAGATTTAACTGACCCAAGCCCATATGTTTTAATTGGTGGTGTTGATGCAGCTGATTTTAATTTGGTAGCTATTCCTAGTGGAACAATTACACCAACCAACAGCACAACATTTAGTATAACTTTTGACCCAACAGGTACTGCATTAACTACAAGAACTGCAATAGTTTCTATTGCCAATAATGATTTGAATGAAGATCCATATGATTTTGTTATTTCAGGTACAGCTATTGATGCTAATGTTGACAGCCCTTTGATGATCACACAATATTATGAAGGAGCAGGTAATGACCAATGGATAGAAGTTAAAAATATATCATTAAATAATATTGTTTCTGGTTTCTATAATTTAGCATTATATACAAATACTAGTACTAGAGATGGTCAAATCAATATAAATCCACCTCAGCAAAGTATCGGTATTAGTGGTACAGGTCCTTCAGGTCAAATTTTACCCGGTGAAGTAATAGTATTTAAAAACTCCTCTGCTGTTTTACCCTTATCTGGAAATTTAGGTTCTGCATTGGTAGTTCCAACTACAGTATGTACGTTTACGGGTAATGATATTATATTAATTTCAGAGTCTGTTGGAGCAAATTGTTATAATGACCGAATAGATATAGTAGGTGTGGTAGCACCATCAGATGGATTTCCTCCTGATTGGGGTGTAGATAAGAGTTTAATAAAAGGTTGTGGCACTAACATACAGCCATCACTTGTTTTTGATCAAAGTGATTTTATTGAATTGCTATTGGAAGAAGTAGATTTGGCATTTTCTGACACTAACGCAGCAATAGGTACACAAAGAATAGGTACTACTACTTGGTCAGGCTCTTCTTGGAGTAATGGTACTTCAGATAGAACTAGAAATGCAATCATAAACGGGACATATACCGCCGCTAATGGTTCTTTTGGTGCTTGTGATTTATCAGTTTTAGGCAATCTTAATTTTGATAGCAACACTTCAAATTATGTTGAAGTAAGTAAAAATTTGGACATAAGTGGTTCTTTTACTATTGGTGATCAAGAATCTTTATATTCAGTATTTGTATTAGATCCGGGTGGTTTTCCGGTTTCTATTTCCGGTACCATTACTAAAAAAGAAACGACAACATTATTAAATGATAGTGATGACTATACCTATTGGTCATCACCGGTAGAAAGTATTAATATGTCCACTGTTTTTGCTCCTGGCACTTACCAACAAACCAGATTATTCTATTGGGATCAATCTGTTGCCAATATTATTCCCGGAGGTGGTAGTGAAGCATTGGGTGAATGGATATCTGCGGCAAATCTTAATATGATCCAGGGTAAAGGTTACATTTCTCAATCTCCAGAAACAGGAACTTATCCTATGACAAATGGAGCAACGGTGCAATTTTCTGGTACTCCAACTAATGGAACTATTGATTTAATTGGTGGCAATGATGTAGTGTTTAATAATAATGCCAATCCTGAGGATGATTTAAACTTAATGGGTAATCCTTATCCTTCTGCTATTGATGCTAATGCGTTCATTAATGATGGTAATAATGCGGCTTCTATTAATGGAACACTTTGGTTCTGGACACATACAACGCCTAATAATCAAAGCGGTTCTAATGAATATACTGCAGATGATTATGCTTCTTATAATTTGACAGGAGGTACTGTAGCAATATCAGGAGGAGCATTACCTGGCAGATATGTTGGTTCCGGACAAGGATTTATGGTACAAACAAACTCGACTATTGAAAGAATAACTTTTACTGATGGTATGCGTGTTAAGGGGTTAAACACTCAATTTTTTAGAGAACCTGATACTAAGAACACAAGTACTGAAGAAGAAGATAGAATTTGGTTAAATATGGAAAGTAGTGAAGGTGGAGCATTTAGTCAGATTTTAGTTGGTTTTATGGAAAACGCTACTGATGGATTTGATAGGGCTTATGATGGTACAAAAATAAGTGCAGGCTGGGTTAACTTTTATTCAAAAATAGATACTTTAAAATATGGTATTCAAGGCTTAAGTAGTTTTGATATTGACAAAATAGTACCTATGGGTTTTGATACATTTATTGATGATACTGCTGTAAGTTATAAAATAAGTATAGATCATTTAGAAGGTGCTTTAAATGATAATGAAGTATATATAGTAGATAATGAGTTGAATGTAACACACGATTTAAAACAAGCTGATTATAAATTTTCTACTGCAGGAGAAGGAAATTATCCTGATCGATTTACATTACAGTTCACCAAATCTACTTTAGATGTTGATGACCTTGTATTGAACAATGACTTTGTAATTGTTAATGAAGAAAATGCTTTATTGGTAAAATCTAATACAGTAATAGATCAAATTAAGGTATATGATATTACAGGTAGATTATTAATTGATCAAAAACCAAAAGAAAATGAATTTAGAATTAGCACTCATAATATCAGAAAAGGTACTGTATTAATTTTGAATACTACTTTTGAAAATGGAGCTGAAATAAGCAAAAAAGCCATTAAGTATTAACAATAAAATAGTTCATGCTATAATAAAAAAATGCCTCGAATTTTCGAGGCATTTTTTTTATTGTAAAACAAAACTTAAAATATAGTTAGTACATTTCACGTTCTGAAAAATGAAAGGCACCTTCAATAGCAGCATTTTCATCACTATCACTACCATGTACTGCATTTTCGCTAATAGAGGTAGCAAATAATTTTCTAATAGTACCTTCTGCAGCTTCTTCAGGATTTGTAGCACCAATTAAAGCTCTAAAATCTTCAACCGCATTAGATTTTTCTAATATAGCAGCGACTACAGGGCCGCGTGTCATATATTCAACCAATTCTCCATAAAAAGGTCTTTCTTTATGGACTGCATAAAATGCTTTTGCATCTCTACCTGTCATTTGTGTTAATTTTAAAGCAACTATTCTGAATCCCGCTGCATTAATTTTTTCTAAAATTGCACCAATATTACCTTTTTCAACTGAATCAGGCTTAAGCATTGTAAACGTTCTGTTTGTTGTCATTTTCTATATTTTTCTTTAAATGAGGTGCAAAAATAGTTTTTTTAATTAAAAATAAAGTGAATATATCTCTAATATTTCTGGATAATATTTTCTAACATAACATTATCATTACCTCTAATTTCCATTTCTACCGTATTAGTATCAAAATTAAACTTTAAAATGCCAAAGTTTATTTCCTTAATTACTTCAGATATTCTATACTTATTAGGTTCATGGGTATATGATTCATACACATGAGTTAAACCACTAGAAGTAATGTCGTATAATGGATATTTTAAACCGTTATACTCCATTTTGGATATTTCAGCTATATGCCTGTCTCCCGATAAAATTATTGTATTATGAGCATTAGAACTAGCAATTAAATCTTTTAATTTTTCAACTTCATTAGGCATGTTTCCCCAACTTTCCCATCCATGTTCAGATGACAGAAATTGAATACTACTTACTATAATGTTAAAATCGGCTTTGGAATTTGTCAACTCCTTATTTAACCATTGCCATTGCGTATTACCCAATATTGTTCCGCTACTATCTTTTGATGGAATATATCTCTTAACTCCTGTTGGATCTTTAATCAATGCTGTTCTAAAATAGCGTGTATCTAATAATAAAACTTTTACACTTTTGTCATCTATAGTATATGTTTTCGCATGGTAAACACCTTCTCTCTTTCGTCTTAAATCCTCTTGATTTATATCTATAAAATCTAAAAATAACTGTTGAGCACTATCCTTTTTTACAAATTCAATACCTGCATCATTCTTTCCATAATCATGATCATCCCATGTCGCTAACACTTCTACTTTTGAAATAAAATCTTGATAATCTTTATTGTTTTTTAAGACATTATAATGAGATTGCATCAATTTCATATCTTCAGTATCTGCATATATAATATCACCACCCCAGATCCAGATATCAGGATCGTTTTTTAAAATATCATCCCAAAGTTCATTAGGTGTATTTTGATGGTTACAAGAACCAAATGCAATGGTAAAAGAATTTTTAGCGTCAGTAGCATTGATATTTGAATTAGATTTTTCTTCTGTTTCTTTATTTGATTTACAAGAAAGTATAATTAACAGAAGTAATGGTATTATTTTTTTCATTTGGTATACATTTTAAACTCTAAAATTAGTCATTTTGGCGATACCAAATACGAAATTATTGTATATTCGCATACAATGAATGACCTTGATATAAAACGGATAAAAGAGCTATTATCTACTCCAAAAAAAATAGCTATAGTTTCTCACAGAAACCCGGATGGAGATGCTTATGGATCCAGTTTAGCCCTGTATCATTACTTGTTAAAATTGGGTCATAATGTAACTGTAGTTTCTCCAAATGATTGTCCTGGTTTCTTAAAATGGTTACCTTCACAAGAAAATATTGTTGTTTTTGATGAAAATTTTGAAAAAGGCAAAATTATTTTAGAAGAAGCTGACATTGTATTTACTTTAGATTTTAATGCCTTACACAGGGTAGGTGATCAAATGCAAAACATATTAGAAAATATAAACCCAGTTTATATCATGATTGATCATCATCAACAGCCAGATGACTATGCAAATTATATGTATTCTGACCCATCAGTGGCCTCTACATGCGAATTGATTTATCATTTTCTTGAAAAGATGGAGGCTTTACAAAGTATTGACCTTACCATAGCTTCTTGTTTATATACAGGTATTGTAACCGATACAGGTTCTTTCAAATATCAGGCAACTACAAGTAAAACGCATCATATAGTGGCTAATTTAATAGATATAGGTGTTGATCAAACTAAAATTCACAATAGATTATATGATACCAATTCTTTTAATAGATTGCAATTATTAGGGATGGCTTTAAGTAATTTAAAAGTGCTCCGTGAATATAAAACGGCATATATTACTATATCTCAGCAAGAGTTAAATTCTTTTGATTTTAAAAAAGGAGATACAGAAGGTTTCGTAAATTATGGATTGTCTATAGAAGGTATTGTTTTTGCGGTTATTTTTATTGAAGATCAAAAACAGGGTATTATAAAAATGTCATTAAGGTCTAAGGGTGAGTTTTCAGTGAATGACTTTGCTCGAAACCATTTTAATGGTGGTGGACATGTAAATGCTGCAGGAGGAAGGAGTCACCTTACTTTACAAGAAACTGTTAAACAATTTTTAGAAATTGTACCTAATTATAAAAACGATTTAGAAAATTCTTATGAAGCATAATATTTTACTCCTTATTTTTGTTGGTTTACTTATCTCATGTTCTACACCTAAAGCAAGAAAGCCGGTTACGCAAAAATCATCTTCTTTTTTGAAAGAATCAATAGAACGTAATAAAATTATCAATAAAAATGAAGAGCAGTTCTTCTTAAATTTAATGGAATCTGATTCCACTAAAAATTATATTAGCTCTGAAAATGGATTCTGGTATTATTACAATATTAAAAACACAATAGCAACACCATTGCCATTGACAGGTGATGAAGTTGTTTTTACTTATGAAATAAAGGATATAAACGATAGTATAATTTATAATAAAGATGAATTGGGAGAACGGAATTATTTGGTGGATAAAGAGGAATTAATTACTGGTTTACAAGATGGGCTCAAATTAATGCAAGAAGGAGAAACCATAACTTTTTTATTTCCGTCTCATAAAGTTTATGGTTATTCCGGTTATAAAAAGATCAATTCAAATCAACCATTAATTTACACGGTAAGCTTAAAAACAATAATTGCTAATAATCAATAAATTTTAATTTATGAAATTTATTAAACTATCGCTCCTTTTTGTTTTATTGATATTATCCTGTAAAACAGATCATTATCCTAATCTGATGGATGGTTTATATGCTGATATTCAGACCAATAAAGGTAATATATTAGTTCAACTATCGTATGAAGATGTACCTATTACCGTTGCCAATTTTGTCTCTTTGTCAGAAGGCTCAAATCCGTATGTTAGTGAAAATTATAAAGGGAAACCTTATTATAAAGGATTAAAATTTCATAGAGTAGTTAAGAATTATATAATACAGGGCGGAGATCCAATGGGGAATGGTACCGGGGGACCGGGATTTCAATTTGAAGACGAATTTCCAACTAATGATGATGCTAATCTACTATTATCACACAATAGTAAAGGCGTATTATCTATGGCTAATTCAGGACCGGATACTAATGGGAGTCAATTTTTTATTACACACAAGCCCACACCAAAATTAGACGGTGTCCATACTGTTTTTGGTTATGTAAAAGACGGTCAGAAAACAGTCGATATTATTGAAACAGGCGATATCATTAAGAAGGTTAAAATTGTTAGAAGAGGTACCGCCGCTAAAAAATTTAATGCTTCAAAAGTATTCGCTACTTATTTTAAAAAATTAGAAGATGAAGCAAAAATACGTTTTGAAAAATCTCAAAAGGCGAAGGAAAATTTTTTAAAATTAAAAACAACATATGAAGCTAAAGCTGAAGTACTACATTCAGGATTAAAAATATATTATATTAATAAGGGAAAAGGTGAGAAACCGACAATTGGCTCAAAAGTATATGTTTTTTATGCCGGTTATTTTAAAACTGGAGAGCTGTTTGACTCAAATAGAAAAGAAACATCAGAATTATATCAAAAATATGATTATAGAAGAGAAGCTGTTGGTGGCTATGATCCGATACCTATGGATTATAGTGCTGACGCTGAATTGATACATGGTTTTAGAGAAGGGCTACAATTAATGAATATTGGCGATAAAGCAATGTTGTTTATACCCTCTCATTTGGCATACGGTTCTCAAGGAAGCAGATCTATACCACCAGATACTGATCTTATTTATGAATTAGAGATAGTAGAATAATATAGGTTAAAGTGTATTTATTGCATTATCCATCCAAACCAACCTATCCTTGATCCAATCTTTTAAATAATTATTTTCATTATCATAAGTATTACCAACATAATTATTTGGCCAAACATAGGTAGTTAAAATATTCCATGTTTTAAAATTATCTTTTATAGCCCCAGCTTTATTTAGAGTATTTGTGTAATTATCAACTTTAGACAAAATAGAGGATTCTGAAAAAGCACTATTTCTTAGAATACTCCATCTTTCTTTTAATTGGGTAACAAATGCCGAGTCTTGTAATAATCTATCCCACCAAAAAGGAATTAGCCAAAAATCGTTTGAACATCTTTCGTTAAATTTGTAGGCCCAAACATTAGTTTCCCCTCCACTACAATAATCTGCATTACCAAAGGCCAAATTAAAATCCCAAATAGGTCCCATTTTCAATTTCCCATTTTTATCCTTATGCATAAAAGTACTTAGTCTAAAACCATCTACATTATTTGACAATTCATTTAATAAAAAAAAGTCTATAAAACTTTGAGTGTCAATAAAAACACTATACCCCAGATTTACATCAGTAAAATTATCAGAAGTTAAAGCATCTTCAAATTGAGACATATAGGTAGAGATATATGTTTTTTGCTCGGTAGTTATATCTTCTGCATCTGGATATTCATATAAGAAATTAATTTTCTGCCCTAATGATGCGTTTATGGGCTCATAGGCAGAAGGAAAAGAATTTAATTCATTATAACCTTCTCCTAGGTTGGTACCGGCCGTTTTATCAATTTTTAAAATATAACCACCCGTGACATCTTCACCTGAGTTTTCATCAATTTTTAATTTGTTGATATCAATTCGATCGCTATCACGTTTTAATTTTTCCATAAAAACATATACACCTTTATATAAGTTATTAATTGATAATTCTACAAATTGACTTCTACTGGCATACATATCAATTTCACGAGATAAATCGTAAATCAACATATTTCTCAAAAGAGACTTGTCGCTATAAGGTCCGTATAAAATCCAATCTTCTTCCTCGGGGAACCCAAGTAAAGACACATTTAGATCTTCATTATTACTATCTCTCGTTTCAAATCCGTAAGATTTTTTAGGAAAGGATTGAGAGGATGCACCTCTAATTTCAATGCCAATATTACCTTCATATGAAATGACATTAGCTTTTGAAATAGTTATTTCAGCATTTATTTTTGGTTCATCAACAATATTGCCACCATTGGTATTGACTAATATTTGCGGTAAACGATCTTCAGGTTTAATTTCAGGAATGGGGTCTTTAAGAGGGGCATCTGTTTTTTCACAACCGGTATTTAGGATAAGCGTAAAAAAAATAAGAAAAAAAATGATACGTAGATTTAAATCACAAAATTTCATTAATGGTAATTTTTATCAAAGATAAAATAAACTAAATCAACAAGGTCTAAAATTTATTTTTTACTTACTCAAATACATCTTTCGTCTTGAATATAGTTCGTAGAATTGATCGTCTTTTAAACTATCTATAAATAGTATACTTTCACCGGTAGATTTCATTTCAGGTCCCAGTTTTTTATCAACATTAGGGAATTTATTAAAAGAAAATACCGGTTGTTTTATAGCATAGCCTTTTAATTGAGGATTAAAAGTAAAATCTTTTACTTTATTTACTCCTAACATAACTTTAGTAGCATAATTTACATAAGGTTCGCCATAGGCTTTAGAAATAAATGGGACAGTTCTTGAAGCTCTGGGATTGGCTTCTATGATATAAACAATATCATCTTTTATGGCAAATTGAATATTGATCAGGCCTACTGTTTTTAAAGCTTTCGCTATTTTTACAGTATGGTCTTTAATTTGCTGCATTACAAACTCACCTAAGTTAAAAGGTGGTAAAGTGGCATTAGAATCACCTGAATGTATACCACAGGGCTCAATATGCTCCATTATACCTATTGTATACACATCATCTCCATCGCAAATAGAATCTGATTCAGCCTCTATGGCACCATCTAGATAATGATCTAATAACAGCACATTATTTGGTATTTTTCTTAAAATATCAACAACATGTTCTTCTAATTCTTCTTTATTAATTACAATTTTCATTCCTTGTCCACCCAGAACATAAGAAGGTCTAACCAAGATAGGAAAATCCAATTCATCAGCCACAGCTAAAGCTTCATCAGCTGTAGTTGCAGTACCAAATTGAGGGAAAGGAATATTGAGTTCTTCTAATAGTTTAGAAAAACGCCCTCTATCTTCAGCCAAATCTAGGGCTTCAAAAGAAGTGCCAATAACTTTTATACCATATTTATTAAATTTTTCCGCCAGTTTTAATGCCGTCTGTCCACCCAATTGAACAATAACACCTTCTGGTTTTTCATGTTGAATAATATCATAGATATGTTCCCAAAACACCGGTTCAAAATATAATTTATCAGCAATATCAAAATCTGTAGAAACAGTTTCAGGATTACAATTGATCATTATTGTCTCATAACCACATTCTTTTGCTGCCAATACACCATGAACACAACAGTAGTCAAATTCAATACCTTGGCCAATTCTATTTGGGCCCGAACCCAAAACAATAATTTTCTTTTTATTAGTAACCACAGATTCATTTTCAGCTGAAGCTTTACCATTTTGAATGCTATTATTTTCAAAAGTAGAGTAGTAGTAAGGTGTTTGTGCCTTAAATTCAGCCGCACAGGTATCTACCAATTTATAAACTCTTTTGATATTAAGTTCTTTACGTCTATTATAAACTTCGCTTTCATAACAATCGATCATATGAGCAATTTGTCTGTCACCATATCCTTTTTGTTTGGCTTCCAACAATAAATCTTTAGGTAAAGTTCCTAAATTATGTGTTGATATTTCTTTTTCTAAAAAATGCAGTTCCTCATATTGTTTTAAGAACCACATGTCAATTTTGGTAATTTCATGAATTCTACTCAAAGGCATGCCCATTTGAATAGCATCATAAATGATAAAAACTCTATCCCAACTTGGATTTTTAAGTTTGTCTATAATTTTATCATAATCTTTTTCTCCTTTACCATCTGCTCCTATGCCATTTCGCTTAATTTCAAGAGATTGTGTTGCTTTATGTAAAGCTTCCTGAAAAGATCTACCTATTCCCATAACTTCACCAACTGACTTCATTTGTAGTCCAATGGTCCGGTCAGAACCCTCAAATTTATCGAAATTCCATCTGGGTATTTTTACAATTACATAGTCTAAGGTAGGTTCGAATAATGCCGAAGTAGTTTTGGTGATTTGATTTTCAAGCTCATCTAAATGATATCCAATGGCTAGTTTTGTAGCAATTTTTGCAATAGGATATCCCGTAGCTTTTGAGGCTAAAGCAGATGAACGTGACACTCTTGGGTTTATTTCAATAGCGATAATATCTTCTTTCTCGTCTGGACTAACCGCAAATTGCACATTACAACCTCCTGCAAAATCGCCTATAGAACGCATCATATGAATGGCCATATCTCGCATTTTTTGAAAAGTTCTATCAGACAAGGTCATGGCAGGAGCCACAGTGATAGAGTCTCCGGTATGAATGCCCATCGGATCCATATTTTCAATAGTACAAATAATTACAACATTATCATTTCTATCGCGTAAAAGTTCTAATTCATATTCTTTCCATCCTAACAAGGCCTTGTCAATAATAACTTCATGGATGGGTGATGCTTCTAATCCGCGACTTAATAATTCATTAAAATCATTTTTATCATAAACTATAGAGGCTCCAAATCCTCCTAAAGTAAATGACGGACGAATAACGAGTGGAAAACCATATTCCTGAGCAATTTCTTTACCTTTTAAAAATGACGTTGCCGTTGTAGAAGGTGCTTGACCAATACCAATTTTTAGCATTAGTTTTCTGAATTGTTCTCTATCTTCAGTAATGTTTATGGCTTCTATATCTACCCCAATTAATGATACATTAAAGTCATCCCAAATACCTCTATCTTGAGCTTCAATACATAAATTTAATGCCGTTTGTCCACCCATAGTTGGCAAAACAGCGTCAATACTAGGGTGTTTTTGTAAAATTTCTACAATAGATTTTGTAGTCAATGGTTTTAAGTATACATGATCTGCTAAAGAAGGGTCAGTCATAATTGTAGCGGGATTAGAGTTGATTAAAACAACTTCAATTCCTTCCTCTTTTAATGAGCGAATAGATTGACTACCAGAATAATCAAATTCACAAGCTTGACCAATGATTATCGGACCTGAACCAATAATTAAAATCGATTTTATTGTATTGTCTTTAGGCATATTAAGGTGCTAAATTTAGTATTGCAAATATTTATAATTTCTCTTTTTATTAAACAAATATTTTTAAAAACTTATTAAAAGATATAAAAAAAAACGTTACTTAAAAAGTAACGCCTTTATATATGGTTAAAATAAATATATCATTATTTTTTCGGACTAGCTTCAGATGAAACCGAAATTTTCTTTCTGCCTTTAGCTCTTCTTCTAGCTAAAACCTTTCTTCCATTAACGCTTGACATTCTTTCTCTAAAGCCATGCTTGTTCTTTCTCTTTCTTTTTGACGGTTGAAATGTTCTTTTACTCATTATATATCTTCTAAATCGTTTATTTTAAGCTTCACAAAAAGCCCTTGCTAAAATCGTCCGCAAATATACAAATCCTTTTGTTTCCTACAATAGTTTTTTAATAAAAAAAATAAAGAAGTATATTCTAGTCTCTTTTATAAATAATCAATATTTTTATTGAAAAATAAATCAAAATGAATATGTATCAAAAACCAATGCTAAAAGAAGGTAGTTTAGAAGGAAATGTTATCGTGGTTACCGGAGGTGGTAGTGGACTCGGTAAAGCTATGACTACCTATTTTTTAGAATTAGGGGCAAATGTTGTAATAACTTCAAGAAATTTAGAGAAGCTCAAGACTGTAAAAATAGAGTTAGAAGAAAAAACAGGAGGGAAAGTATTACCTGTTCAATGTGATGTTAGAAATTATGAAGAAGTTGAAGCAATGTTAAGAGTCACATTGGATGCGTATGGAAAAGTTGATGGGCTTTTAAATAATGCAGCGGGCAATTTTATAAGTCCTACGGAACGATTATCATCAAATGCCTTTGATACCATAATAGATATCGTTTTAAAGGGTACAAAGAATTGTACTTTGGCATTTGGTAAGCATTGGATAGCCGCTAAACAAGAGAAAGCTACAGTTTTAAATATTGTTACCACGTATGCTTGGACAGGTTCTGCTTATGTTGTACCATCAGCTACTGCTAAGGCGGGAGTATTGGCTATGACAAGGTCTTTAGCCGTTGAATGGGCAAAATATGGTATAAGATTTAATGCTATTGCACCCGGGCCTTTTCCAACTAAAGGAGCTTGGGATAGATTACTACCGGGTGATTTGAAAGATAAATTTGATATGAAAAAGAAAGTACCTTTAGGAAGAGTTGGTGAACATCAAGAATTGGCAAATTTAGCTGCTTATTTAATGTCTGAATTTTCAGCGTATGTAAATGGAGAAGTTATTACTATTGATGGTGGCGAATGGTTGCAAGGTGCAGGTGAATTTAATATGTTAGAGCAAATTCCTCAAGAAATGTGGGATCAGTTAGAAGCTATGATAAGATCAAAAAAGAATAAAAGTTAAGTCTACTTATAAGATAAAGTCTTAAAAAAAATGCTGATTATGAAAAGTTTGATAAGTCAAAAATAATTGAACAAACTAAAAATATTGACGCTTTAAATGCTACGCATATTCAAGCTGTTGCTGAAAAATATTTATCTAAAGGTCATATTTTGGCTATTTTATATCCTGAAAATCAGGAATAAACCTTCATAATATAATTTTGTAATTGCCTTAAAAAAATAGTTATTTTTTTAAGGCAATTTTTTGTTCATCCTTTGTTCACAACTTCATTTCAAAAACTGATAAATAGTTGTATTTTTATACCCTAAAAATTATTGAGTTTAATGGGGAAAATAATAGCCGTTGCTAATCAAAAGGGTGGGGTAGGAAAAACAACAACAACTGTTAACCTTGCAGCAGCCTTAGGAGTATTAGAAAAAAAGATTTTATTAATTGATGCGGATCCGCAAGCCAACGCAACTTCCGGCCTAGGTATTGATGTTGATGATGTAAAAAAAGGTACTTATCAACTTTTAGAGCATTCTGTTCATGTAAAAGAAACTATTGTTAAAACCAATTCGCCAAATGTAGATATTATTCCCTCACATATTGATTTGGTAGCCATTGAATTGGAGTTAGTTGATAAAGAGGATAGGGAATATATGCTTAAAAAAGCATTGAAGGAAATTAAAAATGACTATGATTTTATTATAATAGATTGTGCTCCTTCTTTGGGTTTAATTACTTTAAATGCATTGACTGCTGCAGATTCTGTTATCATACCTATTCAATGTGAATACTACGCTCTTGAAGGTTTAGGAAAGTTATTAAATACTATTAAAAGTGTACAAAAGGTTCATAATCCTGATTTAGATATTGAGGGATTATTATTAACGATGTACGATTCTCGTTTACGCTTGTCTAATCAAGTAGTTGCTGAAGTTAAAAAGCATTTTCATAATATGGTTTTTAAAACCATTATTCAACGCAATATACGTTTAGGAGAAGCTCCAAGTTACGGAGAAAGTATTATCGCTTATGATGCAACTAGTAAAGGTGCCGTAAATTATATTNNACACGAAATATTAAAAAATAATAAGAATGGCTAAAGCTGTAAAAAAGCAAGCATTAGGTAGAGGTTTATCTGCATTGTTAAAAGATTCTGTTGACGATATCAAAACAATCCGAGATAAAAATGCTGATAAGGTTGTTGGTAGTATTGTAGAAATTGATTTAGATGCTATAGCAGTAAATCCTTTTCAGCCTAGAACATATTTTAACGAAGAAGACCTTCAGGAATTGGCCAATTCTATTAAAGAATTGGGTGTTATACAGCCTATAACGGTTAGGAAATTAGAAGGACATAAGTTTCAATTGGTCTCAGGTGAACGTCGTTATAGAGCTTCTAAATTAGTTGGTTTTACCCATATACCCGCCTATATAAGATTGGCAAATGATCAAGAAATGCTAGAGATGGCCTTGGTTGAAAATATACAGCGTAAAGATCTTGATCCAATAGAAGTAGCTTTATCTTACCAACGTTTAATAGATGAAATTAATCTTACTCAAGAAGATCTAAGTCGAAGGGTTGGTAAAAACAGGTCTACAGTAACCAACTATTTACGTTTGTTAAAACTTGATCCTATTATTCAAACAGGTATGCGTGATGGGTTTTTATCTATGGGGCATGGTAGGGCTTTAATAAGCATTGAAAACTTTGTAGATCAAATTGATATCTACGAAAAAATTATAAAAAACAATCTTTCAGTAAGGCAAACTGAGCAATTGGTGAAGAATTTACGTGATGGTAAATCAAATGAAAAAATTAGTAGTATTCCTAAAGAAATACCAAATTATATAAGTCAAGGCAAAAAAGATATCAGTAATTTCTTAGGGAATAAGGTGTCTATAAAACTTACCGGTAACAATAACGGTAAAATTGTCATTCCTTTTCATTCTGAAGAAGATTTTAATCGCTTAAAGAAATTATTAGAGTAAATGCTGAAAAGATATAGCTATATTATATTTTTTTTTGTTTTTTGTGCTAAAGTTTTTGCACAAGATATACCGGCTGATTTAAAAATTGATAAAATTGATTCCACTTTTGTTACTGATGAGATCAATATTTTAGCTCCCTCCAGGGCAGCCTTTTATGCTGCAGTTTTACCAGGATTGGGTCAAATATATAATAAGAAATACTGGAAAGCACCTATAGTTTGGGGAGCCATTGGAACCGGTGTTTATTTTTATGTAAATAATAGTAATAAATACAATAGATATAGAACAGCATTTAAGCTTGAATTAGCAGAAAGACCCCATGAATTTGATGGGACTGATGGAAGGCCGGAGTTAACTAAGGCAGGTCTAGAAAGTGCACAAAATTTTTATAAAAAAAACAGAGATTTATCTTTGTTTATCACCATTGGTTTGTATATTTTAAATATTGTAGAAGCCAATGTAGATGCTCATTTACCGGATAAGGCCTTGAATACTAACATATCATTTAATCCCACTATTTTTACAGTTCCAGTTTCTCAACAAACCGGATTTGGAGCTACTATTAGTTTTAATTTTTAATAAATACATGAATATAGCATTATTTGGATATGGAAAAATGGGTAAAACTATTGAAAGAATTGCCTTAAGTAGAGGGCATGCTATTGTTGCCAAAATTGATATAAACACAAAAACATATGACCTGTCTAAAGCGGATGTAGCTATCGACTTTAGTATTCCTACTGAAGCATATAATAATATAAACATATGCTTTAATAATAACATTCCAATTGTTTCAGGCACAACAGGTTGGTTAGATAAATATAATGATGCTGTAGCTATTTGCAAGTCCAAAAATGGTGCTTTTATTTATGCATCAAATTATAGTTTAGGTGTTAATTTATTTTTTGAATTGAATATTAAATTAGCAAAAATGATGCGGAAATTCGATGTATATAATGTTGACATTGAAGAAATTCATCATACCCAGAAATTAGATGCTCCTAGTGGAACGGCAATAACATTGGCTGAAGGTATTATTGAACAATCTGATAGAGTAAATTGGAGCTTAGGTGTAACAAATAATAAAAAAACCATACCAATTGTTTCTAAACGTATAGATAATGTACCAGGAACACATACCATAGCTTATTATTCTGATGTAGACACAATTGAAATTGTACATACAGCTAAAAATAGAGATGGTTTTGCATTAGGTGCTATCATAGCAGCGGAATGGTTACGAGATAAAAATGGTGTTTTTACCATGAAAGATGTATTGGGGATTTAAAAGGATAAAGTTTAAAATTAGTATTCGGAGAAGTAATTCTGGCAAAAACTTATAGAGCGTAAAACTGGCTAAATAATAACAATAAACAGTAAAAAAAATGACATTAACACAGTGGTTTATATTTCTTTTAATAATACAGGTGGTCCATTTTTTAGGAACGTGGAAACTTTATGTAAAAGCGGGAAGACAAGCATGGGAAGCAGCAATACCTATCTATAATGCTCTGGTATTAATGAAAATTATCAATAGGCCAAAATGGTGGGTAATATTGTTATTTATTCCTATTGTTAATTTATTTATGTTCCCAATAATTTGGGTAGAGACTATTAGAAGTTTTGGTAGAAATTCAAGAATAGATACCATTTTAGTAATTATTACTTTTGGACTATATATTTATTATGTTAATTATCTACTTGATGTTAAATATGTAGAAGATAGGAGCTTAACACCTAGAAGTGCTACCGGTGAGTGGATTAGTTCTATAGTATTTGCCATTATTGCGGCTACTTTGGTTCATACTTATATCATGCAACCCTATACCATACCCTCTTCCTCATTAGAAAAGACTTTATTAATTGGTGACTTTTTATTTGTAAGTAAGTTTCATTATGGAGCTAGAGTACCTATGACTACTATTGCAGCTCCAATGGTACATGATACTATTCCTCTATTAAAGAAAAAATCATATCTGTTTGATGATGATATTAGCAAAAAGAAAACATCATGGTTAAATAAATTACAATTGCCCTATCTCAGAATTCCCGGTTTTCAAAAAATAGAACGGAATAGCATTGTTGTATTTAATCAACCGGCAGATACTTTACTGGATATGAATGATTTTCAACCTGATCGGAATTATTATAAGCCCATTGATAAAAAAACCAATTTGGTAAAGCGTTGTGTGGCTGTGGCTGGTGATTCTCTAGAAATTCGAGATGGATATATTTATATTAATGGAGAACGTACAAAATACAATGACAGAGCGAAGATACAGTATAACTTTTTTGTTAATACCGGAGGTAAAGGTATAAACCCAACCTCACTTAGAAATAGATATAATGTAAGGGAAGGTGGTGTAATGCCAGATGGTACTTATAGATTGACTTTAACAGATACTGAGGCAGCTAAAATTGCTAAAAACCCTGCTGTTATTAATATAACTAAGTCAATGCAGCCCAAAGGTATTGATAGTGGTGTATTCCCTCAAATACCATCTTTGGGATGGAATACTGATAATTTCGGACCTATTTATATTCCAAAAAAAGGAGCTACCGTAAAATTAACTAAAGAAAGTTTGCCTTTTTATAAGAGGATAATTAGAGAGTATGAAGGGAATGATTTAATTATCAAAGGGAATGATATATTAATTAATGATAAAGATGCAGATAGTTATACCTTTAAGCAAGATTATTATTGGATGATGGGAGATAACCGTCAGAATTCTTTGGATGCACGTGCTTGGGGTTATGTTCCTTTTGATCATGTGGTAGGTAAACCGGTACTGATATGGTTTAGCTGGGAAACCAATGAAAAAGGAATAAAAAAAGTGAGATGGGATCGTTTATTTACAACTGTTGGAGGAAGTGGTGAGCCGGTTTCTTATTTCAAATTTTTCATAGGTGCATTACTGTTATGGTTTATCATTGACTTTTTTAGAAAAAGGAAGAAAAATAGCTAACTGCAGATTGTGTTCAAATGAGGAATAAAAGTATAGATAGCATCAAGAATAATTAACTATTATAAGTCATCGTACTCTACCCTACATATTTTTCACCTATTATACATTACGTTGCTTTAGCTAAAGCGGATAAAGTGTGGTTAGAGGTGGAGGATAATTATCAAAAACAGACTTATAGAACCCGTTGCTATATCTATAGTCCGAATGGTAAACAATTATTGAATATACCCGTTATAAACGCTAATAGTACCCAAAAAACTAAAGATGTATTGATAGATTATAGTTTTGCTTGGCAAAAACAACATTTAAAATCGTTTGCTGCAGCCTATAGATCTTCACCGTATTACGAATTTTATGAGGATGAATTCAATGTTCTTTTTGAGGATAAACCTAAGTTTTTATTAGATTTCAATTTACATTGTCAAGAAGTTATATTAGACTTTTTAACCTTAGAACTTAAATTATCTAAGACAACCGAGTATCTGAAAAACTACGACACAGATATTGATCTAAGATATTTAGCCAATGCAAAAACAAAACAAGCTTTTGATCTTACTGAGTATACACAAGTTTTTTCTGAGAAACATGGTTTTATTCCTAATTTGAGTATTATAGATTTACTTTTTATGGAAGGGACAAATGCATTGATCTATTTAGAAAATCAACAAATTGATTTTCTATAATGGAAGTACTTAGGTTTAGCATTCATTATGGATTGCATTTTTTATTCCCGGGAATTATTGCCTGGTTTTTCTTTCGTGAATATTGGCAAAAAGCATGGCTATTATTACTACTAACTATGTTGATAGATCTAGATCATTTATTGGCTAGTCCTGTTTTTGATCCTAATAGATGTAGTATAAATTTTCATCCTTTACATACTTATATTGCAGGTTTCTGCTATCTAATATTACTATTTTTTAAGAAAACAAGAATAATCGCAATCGGGTTAGTATTGCATTTACTAACTGATGCAATTGATTGTTTGTGACTGTAGTCTTGCGGTCTTTAAATACCAATTACTTTTTCAAAGCATATAATGCCCAGGCAATGATAAAAAAACCAATTCCCGTGATTATGGGTGGTAGCATTATTTTAGGGGCATAAAACCCGCCAATATAGATCATGGCAATACCTAATATAATTAATAATACAGCTGCTGTTGTTAATACTTTATTTCTTTTCATGAGTATAGATATTTAGATTAATGCTTTAAACAGTATTTGTACAGGGTGATATGACATTTTCTTCGTGCCATCAAAAATTTGATGTCTACAACTAGTGCCTGCCGCTGAAATTTCTGTGACACCATCATATTTTCTTATTTTAGTAAAAAGAGATTGCTCACCAACTTGCATACTCAGGGAATAATGTTCTTTTTCATAACCAAAAGAACCTGCCATACCACAACAACCGGAATTGATAATAGTTACATTATAATTTTCAGGTAAATTGAGCATGACAAATGTAGCATCAGTGTTGGAGAGTGCTTTTTGATGACAATGACCATGAATTTTTACATCTTTATAATTTTTGTTAAATTGTTGGCTGGTAATATTGCCATCATCAATCTCTTTTTTAATGAATTCTTCAATTGTAAAAGTTTGATTGGCAATTTGTTGAGCTATTTTTTTGTCATTTGCTAATCGTAAATATTCATCTCTAAAGGATAAAATTGCTGAAGGCTCAATACCAACTAAGGGATTGTTTTCATTGATTACATTTTTAAAAACAGCTATATTTTTATTTGCCAAAACTTTAGCTTCATCTAAAAATCCTTTAGAAATATGACTTCTACCACTTTCTACATGATCTATTATTGAAACTTGATACCCTAATTTAGTAAGCAATGTAATAGTGTCTATACCAACTTGTAGGTCATAATAATTGGTAAATTCATCACAAAATAATGTCAAATTCCCTTTTATGGGTTCCTTTGATTGTAATTCAGATTTATTCTTTTTATACCACTTTCTTAAAGTTTGAGTTGACAGTTTAGGAATACTTCTTTCCACCGCTATTCCCATTAGTTTCTTTGATAATGTCGTATTTAATAGTGTGTTGGTTAGGTAGGGTAACAAACTGCCCAACTTATTATATTTTACATTATTGGCAAATAGTTTTGTTCTTAATGAAGGTGGGTTTTCTTTTTGATATTGATATAAGAACTCAGCTTTTAAACTCGCAACATCGACATTACTGGGGCATTCGCTGGCACAAGCCTTACAGCTCAAACACAGATCGAATACCTCTTTTAATTCTTTATGATTAAATTTGTTTGATTGATCTGTCCCGATAGCTATCGGGATGGTCAAAAATTCCCGTAAAGCATTGGCTCTAGCTCTTGTACTATCCTTTTCATTAAGTGTAGCTCTATAACTAGGACACATAGTGCCACCTGCATTACTTAATTTACGGCAATCACCAGAACCATTACATTTTTCTGCAGCTCTAACAATACCTAATGAATCAGAAAAATCAAGCAGCGTGTCAACTTTGGGTTCTATTCTGTCAATTTGATAACGTAAGGATTCATCCATTGGAAAGGCATCTATAATTTTACCTTTATTGAATATATTGTAAGGATCAAAACCATGTTTTATACGCTTTAAAAGTTGATAGTTGCTGTTACCAATCATATATGGTAAAAACTCACCTCGTACTATACCATCGCCATGCTCCCCACTAAACGAACCCTTATATTTTTTAACCAATTTAGCCGTTTCGGTCGTTATGGTTTTAAAAAGTTTTACATCATTAGATGTTTTTAAATTAAGTATAGGACGAAGATGTAATTCTCCCGCTCCAGCATGGGCATAATATACTGCCTCTTGATCATAACCATCCATCATTGCTGTAAATTCGGCTATATAATTTGGCAAATCCTCTAAATCAACTGCGGTATCTTCTATACAAGCTACGGCTTTATCATCACCAACTATATTCCCTAATAACCCGAGTCCGGCTTTACGTAGTTCTGACGATTTATTACTTTCTTCATTATATAGTTTTGGATATGCATATCCAAATTGATGTTGTTTCAGATCCTGAATTAAATTATTTGCTAATATTTCAGTTTCTTCATCAGTATTTGCCTTTACTTCCAATAATAACACTGCTTTTGGATCTCCTTCAATAAAAAACCTGTTTTTAAGCTGTTGTCTATTATTTTTGGTACAGTCTAAAATGGTTTTATCCATTAATTCACAGGTATATAAATTGTGTTTCATGGCAACGACTGTAGCTTCCAGACTTTCTTGTATACTATCAAAATGTACCGCTACCACAATTTTTTGCGGTGGTGGTAGATCATCTAATTGTAAAGTAATGGCAGTTGTAAACGCCAAAGTGCCTTCACTGCCACATAACAATTTGGCCAAGTTTATGTTTTCTTGACTGTCAATAAATGCCGAGGTGTTTAGTAAGGCGTCAACTGCATAACCTGTATTTCGTCTGTGGATAGAGGCTTTTGGAAATTTTTTTAAAATTTCTTTTCGGTTTTCTTCCTTGGAAAGTTCTGAATTTATTGTTTTGTAAATCTGATTTTCAAAAGTATTTCCAATTAATTTATCATTAAATTGCTTTTTGTTTAATGATTTAAATAGAGCTTCAGAACCATCTGACAATAAAGTGTTTAACTCAGTTACTTTATCTCGAGTTACTCCATATTGTATTGAGGTTGTACCAGAGGAATTATTGCCAACCATACCACCTAGCATACAGCGATTACTTGTTGAAGTATTGGGGCCAAAAAATAATCCATATGGTTTTAAAAAATGATTCAATTCATCTCGAATTACTCCGGGTTGTACTGTAATTGTTTTTTTTTGCTCATTAAATGTCAAAATTTCAGTAAAATGCTTAGAGATATCAACTACAATACCATCGCCCACACATTGACCTGCAAGTGAAGTTCCCGCTGCTCTGGGGATTAATGTAATTTTGTGCTCTTGAGCAAAATTGATCAATACTTTTAAATCTGCTATGTTTTTGGGAAGAGCAACTGCTAGCGGTATTTTTCTATATACTGACGCATCTGTGGCATAAATACTTTTATGTAGATCATCAAAAAAGAGCTCTCCGACTAATTGAGTGGAAAGCTCTTGCATATGCCTTTTGGTTAGTGATTTTGGCATATTTAATTAACTTGTGTACCGTTGGTAATTTGAGAAGTTGTTTGTAACAAAACAATTTCTTCTTGAGCCTTGACAACACCCAAAACTAAACATTCGCTCATAAAATCAGCTATCTGTTTCGGTTTAAAATTGACAACAGCTGTTATTTGTCTATGTAAAAGATCTTCTTTTGAATATAAATTTGTGATTTGAGCACTAGATTTCTTAATGCCTAAAGCACCAAAATCAATTTTTAACTGATAGGCAGGTTTTTTTGCTTTTTCAAAATCGTTTACTTCTATGATTGTTCCTATTCTGATATCGACTTTTGTAAAATCTTCAAAAGAAATTATGTTTGACATTTTTTTAGTAATTTTAAAGTATAAATTTACAAATAAAAATTAAAAAATGGCAAGAACTCCATCTAATATGATTCCCTTAGGAACAAAAGCACCGGAATTTAATTTATTAGATACTATTAGCGATGAAAAGATAGCTTTGTTCCAAATTAAGGGAGCTTTAGGAACTGTAATATTTTTTATCTGTAATCATTGTCCCTTTGTGATTCATGTAAATGATACCTTGGTTGCTATAGCACAAGATTATAAATCAAAAGGTTTCTCTTTTGTTGCCATTTCTTCTAATGATATAGATAATTATCCGCAAGATGCACCTCATTTAATGAAAAAAACAGCCAAAGAAAATAATTACCCATTTCCATATCTGTATGATGAAACTCAAGAAGTAGCAAAGGCCTATGATGCAGCTTGTACACCTGATAGTTATGTTTTTGATACAAATTTAAAATTGGTCTATCGCGGACAGTTAGACGATTCCAGACCAGGAAATGGTATTGCACTAAGTGGAGTTGATTTGCGAAATGCCTTGGATTGTTTACTTCATGATATTGAAAATATAGCCATACAGAAACCTAGTATAGGTTGTAATATAAAGTGGAAGGAATAAGCATCTGGGGCTCGGGCTATGCTTAAATTTGATAGTCATCATAAGTAAAAATTAACTCAAATTTGTTCAAAACAATCATTTTGAAACTCAATTGGTAAAGAATTAAGAAAGAACATTGAAGTTTTTTCTTGTCCTTCCTTTTGGGGAGTACTGATAGCTATCGGAATAAGGATGGCCTACCATCCCATTCTATTTTTTAATCCCTCGATATGAGCATAGTGATGCATGCTATGCCATGCATAAATTCCAATATTTTCTGCTAAAGTCACTTCTTCGTTCCCATCAGGATGAATAAAAACATACTGTAATTCGTTAAATGAAAGCCCCTTTAAAAAATATACCCATTTGGCATGTAATGCTGTTAAACTATGTAAAGAAAGTAAAATAGGAGCAGACTTACTATCTGACAACTCAGCCCATCTGTCTTCATAATAGGCTTTAATAATGGGTTTTTCTTCTGTCAATGCCCATTTAAATCGGGTATAACTGTTATGATGACTATCAGCCAAATGATGAATAACTTGTCTAACTGTCCAGCCTCCGGGTCTATAAGGAGTAGCTAATTGTTCATCAGTTAAACGAATTACCAAATCATTTAATTCTTTAGGAAACTCCTCTAATACTTTAATCCACTCAGAAATATGAGTTGTTGAAATAGTTGAAGGTATATTGGTTTTACCAATAGGATATTTTAATGCTTCTAATATTGTTGCTTCCATGCTTTTTTATTTTGTAATTAAATTAAATTTGAAATTATTGGGAATAGAATTTTCAAAATTGCAACACCAAACCTAAACCTTTTTTAGAGGGCTCTATTGTAAATGCTGTTTTTTTATCCAGAACTTCATTATACTTTAAAATAGCTTTTTTTTCTTGATGATTAGATAGATAATGAAAGACAAGCACACCTACAAATGAACTTAATCCACCTATGAGTTGTGTATTGGCATTTTTATGATTTGCCAGATTGACAATTTCCCACGTTAAAAACCCTAATTCAGCTCCAAAAAAAATAACTTCCATCGAGTGATTAAAATTTGATTTTTTCCATAAATTTTGAGCCTCTTCATTATTTTTAAATAATGTACCCACTTCTTTTCTTTCTATGAGTTTATTATCCTGATAATATTTATTCTTCCAAAATCCGGATTCCTTGGTAATTTTTTGCGCAGATAAACCTACTATTGAAATGCAAGTTATTATTACAGTTATGATCAGCTTTGAATTCATTTTTACATTAGTTTTTTTAATTATTGAAGTAAAATTAACAATTCATCCATAAAAAAACACAGTTCGGTTATTAGAATTTTTAAACACCTATCATTTTATAGACTTTTGACCTATAATTTAAAAACATAAGAATCATGATCAGACTCGTAACAGTACTCGTAATCTACTTGGTAACTCAAGTAACACAATCACAAACAACTTTTGAAAAAGGTATGCAAGAGGCCTTTCTTTTAATGAAAGAAAACAAATTAGAAGAAGCTTCAAATGCATTTGAGCGTATTGGAAATGCCGAAACAACAAGTTGGCTACCTTATTATAATCTAGCTTTATTAAAGACTAGAGTTACTTTTGAAATGAAAGATAAGTCTAAAGTAGAACAAGAGCTTAAAATAGCCTCTAATTTTGCTGATAAAGCAGATGCCATATCTCCTGACAATTCAGAAATTTATGTATTAAAAGCCATAATTAATGTTGCTAAAATAGTTATGGATCCAATGGTGTATGGTACTAGTTTAACTGGAGAAACTACCGCTTTATATCAAAAAGCCATTACTTTAGATCAAAATAACCCAAGAGCGAAAAGTGGTTTGGCCGAATTTGAAATGGGTAGTGCAGCCTATTTTAAACAAGACTTATCACCTTATTGTAACAGACTTCAAGAATCGATCGCTTTGTATGATAGTTTTAAACCTATATCTAAATTTCATCCTAATTGGGGAAAAGAAAGAGTGTTAGAAATAATACAAAGCTGTGGTGAAAATGATAATACAGAAAGTAATACTGTCACTATAAAAGTGAATGTTCCAAATATTACTAGTGACCAAGGGACTGTAGAATTTGCCTTGTATGATAAAGACACTTTTATGTATTCGCCATTAGAAAGTCAAACCGGAAAAATAAGTGACGGAAGAACTGAGGTTCAATTTAAAAGTGTAAAACCAGGTGAT
>DEIV01000090.1 GCA_002352665.1 Flavobacteriaceae bacterium UBA2765 | reverse complement strand
CTTAATTCTGAAAGTGCCTTTTTATACAGAAAACACAGTAATGATTTATTCAATTTAGGACTTGGTCAAACTTCTGAACAAAGTTTCTAAGTCTTCATTTTTTAGTTGTGATTGTAAGAGTTTTAAACCATTGTCATGAGCAAAATCAAAAATTGCAGGACGCATGTCTTTACTTGTATTAAACGTTAATTGCCATAGGTTATCACTGATATTGATGGCTTTGGTCAATTTGGGTAGTTGGTTTAATAATTGTTCTTCTACACGTAAATCAAATTCTACTTCAACAATTTGATCTTTATTGCTTTTTAACTCATTCAATTTTTTGTCAGTTACGATTTTGCCCTTATTGATAATAATTACCCTATCGCAAACAGCTTCAACTTCCTGCATAATATGTGTAGAAAACAATACGGTTTTAGTCTTCCCTATTTCTTTGATCAAACCTCTAATTTCAACGAGTTGATTTGGGTCTAAACCGGTAGTGGGTTCATCTAAAATCAATACTTCCGGATTGTGTAATAAAGCCACAGCTAGACCTACTCTCTGACGATAGCCTTTAGATAGTTGGCTTATTTTTTTATGAGCTTCGGGTGTTAACCCTACTTGTTCAATCACCTCATTGATACGTTCTTTAGATACCTTATGAACTAAAGCATTAAACTGTATATATTCTCTAACATACATATCTAAATAAAGTGGATTATGTTCCGGTAAGTAACCCACTGATTGTTTGACCAACATGGATTCTGTAGCCACATGATGTCCATTTATTGTCGCTACTCCCTCTGTGGGATTGATATAAGTTGTAATAATTTTCATCATGGTTGATTTTCCCGCACCATTGGGTCCTAAAAACCCAACTATTTCACCAGATTTGATAGAAAAGCTTACCTCATCCAAAGCTTTTTGATTTCCGTAAGTTTTAGTTATATTTTCGACTATAATAGACATGCTATACTTTTTATCTTTTACAAAGAAACAAATCTTTCCTCAATATTCTTTATTTTTGAAATGAATACCTTTATAATTCTTATAAAAAATATGTTTTTGTTCAAAACTACTAAAATCAACAATACCTTATCAATCTTCATTTTATTGATGCTATTAAGCTCATGTGTTACTTTTAGAGAAAGTGATAAAGGCGTCTATAGAAATTTTAAAAAAGAAGGCATAACGCCACAAATTTATCATGAAAATTTTCAAGGTAAAGTAATGAGGTATATAGCTGCAAAACCTATTGATAATAGTTTACCTACCTTACTATTTGTCCATGGTGCACCTGGTGCAGGCGAAAATTTCTTTGCGTATTTAAAAGACGAAGATTTAATTACAAAAGCAAACTTAATTACGGTAGACCGTTTGGGATATGGTTATTCAGATTATGGAAATGCGGAAACGTCAATTGAAAAACAAGCTGAGAGTATTTATGCAATTACAGAAAAATATAAGCTGACTAATTTAATAGTGGTTAGTTGGTCTTTTGGTGTACCAATCGCTGCAAAAATGACCTATAAATATCCGGAAATAAAACATAATGTGATGATAGCTGGAGCCGTATCACCCGAAGATGAAAAGTTCTTCGGAATTGCAAAAGTACTACGTTGGAAATTGACAAAATGGATGTTTTCAAAAGCATTAAAAGTATCTGATAAAGAAAAAATCACACATATAACAGAACTCGCTAAAATGCAAGATGATTGGAAAAATATAAAAACCCCAATTACCTATTACCATGGCACTAAAGATAGGATCGTGCCATATAAAAACATTAATTTTATCAAAACTAATGTTAAAGATAGCTTGTTAAATGCGGTAACCGTAAAAGACACCAACCATTTTATTTTGACTAAACATTATGGTATGGTAAAAAAAGAGCTGTTAAGGGTTATTGAAAATATAAGAGAATAAAGTAAAATTCCTAATTTCTGCCTAATTGGCATTTAAAAACTTTGGCTTGATTTTGGTCAATACCATATCATGAGTAAAAAAAAGAAAGTATCCTTTGCATGGGCATTTAAAGAATTTATTTGGCCGAGAAAAAATATTGTATTAGTAGGTCTAGTATTAATCATATTAAGAAGTTTAGCAGGCTTGGTTTTACCCTACGCCAGTAAAAATCTTATTGACGATGTCATTCCTTCTAAAGACATGCAGGCATTAACTACTTTGCTAATTATAGTTTGTTCTGCCATTTTAATACAAGCCATAACTTCTTTTTCATTAACTCGTTTACTCAGTGTAGAAGCACAACATTTAATTTCGCTTTTAAGAGCTAGCGTACAAAAAAAATTACTCACATTACCTATTAGTTTTTTTGACAATAATAAATCAGGTGCTTTGGTATCTCGTGTAATGACTGATGTTGAAGGTGTTAGAAACCTAGTAGGAACCGGCTTGGTGCAACTTATTGGAGGTACTATTACCGCCATAATTTCTTTAGTCATTTTGATTAAGTTGAATGCCACAATGACGGTGTTTGTATTGGTTCCCGTTATAATTTTTGCCTTTATTGCTTTAAAGGCTTTTGGTTATATACGCCCAATTTTCAGAGAACGAGGTAAGATCAATGCTGAAGTTACAGGAAGATTAACTGAAACACTAAACGGTGTGCGTGTAATTAAAGGATTTAATGCCGAAGCTCAAGAAAATAAGACTTTTGAAGATGGTGTAGAACGTCTATATTTAAATGTAAAAAAGAGTCTAACTGCTACCGCACTAATGACAAGTTCTTCTACATTTTTATTAGGTTTGGCCTCTGCAGGTATCATGGGTATCGGGGGTTATTTTATTATGGATAATACCATGTCTTATGGTGAATTTGTTTCGTTTACTTTATTCTTAGGATTTATGATTGCACCAATTGTACAAATGAGTAATATAGGTAGTCAACTTACTGAAGCTATGGCCGGTTTAGATCGTACACAAGAACTGATGCATATGAAAGAAGAGGATGATCCGGAAACAAGAACAGTACTATTGAATAAGATTGATGGTAATATAATTTTTGACAATGTTTCCTTTAGTTATGAGGAAAGTAAAGAAGTCTTACACCATATTTCTTTTAATGCCCCTTCGGGAAGTGTTACCGCTCTTGTAGGTTCGTCAGGATCAGGTAAAAGTACCATTGCAGGTTTGGCAGCCACTTTTTTAAATCCTACAGAAGGTAAAGTTACGCTTGATACAATAGATTTGGCTACTGTTAATTTGAGTAGTTTTAGAAAACATCTAGCCGTAGTGTTACAAGACGACTTTTTATATGAAGGCACTATTAGAGAGAATATTTTATTCCCTAGACCTAAAGCTACTGAAGATGAATTGATAGAAGCTGTTAAAGGAGCATATGTCAATGAATTTACGGATAGGTTTGAAGATGGATTAGACACTGTAATTGGAGAAAGAGGTGTAAAGCTATCCGGTGGTCAACGCCAACGAATTTCTATAGCACGAGCATTACTGGCAGATCCAAAAATCATTATTTTAGATGAAGCTACTTCAAATTTAGATACTGAAAGTGAATCGTATATTCAGAAAAGTTTGGGAATCTTGATGCAAGATCGTACTACTTTTGTAATTGCACATAGGTTAAGTACTATCCAAAAAGCAGATCAAATTTTAGTGATAGAGGATGGCAATATAGTAGAACGTGGTAAGCATGATGAATTGATTTCAAAAAAGGGCAGGTACTATGACCTATATACTTATCAGAGCAGAATATAAAAGATTCCTATCAAGTAATTATTTTACACGACTAATGGTTAAACCATCTCTTATAGGTAAAAGTACCGTTTCAATTCTATCATCTTCTTTTAGCAACTTGTTATAAGCAATTATGGCTGGTGTATCTATATCTTTAGCGTCTAATTTTTCTATGACCTTACCATACCACAATACATTATCTGATAAAATAATACCCCCTGAATTCATTTTATCAATAATTAAATTAAAGTAATTACTGTAATTAGCTTTATCTGCATCAATAAAAACCAAATCAAAAGAAGACTTAATTGTAGGGATAATATCTATTGCTTCTCCAATATGTTGTTTGATTTGTTTTTTAAATGCTGACTTATCAAAATATTTTTTCTGAAAGTCAACCAATTCTTCATTGTGGTCAATAGTGTGTAATTTTCCATCTTCAGTTAAGCCTTCTGCCAAACATAAAGCAGAATAACCTGTGTAAGTACCTATTTCTAAAATGGATTTTGGTTGAGAAATTTTAGAGATCATAGCTAAAACTCTCCCCTGAAAATGTTCACTTAGCATTGCAGGATTCAGTACAGTTTGCCATGTTTCTCTTGAGAGTTGTTGTAATAAATCAGGTTCATCTTCTGAATGCCTTAAAACATACTCCTCAATTTTTTTTGGTAAGAAATTCATAAAAATGTAAAAAAAATAATGGTATAATACTTACTTCAGCTTTTTAATTACTTCGGTTTGTAGTACAGCCTTTTCATTTTCTGAAAGATGATGTTCGGTTTCACATTTATGCAAATGCTGATTACAGACCTTAGTAACTGTTGTGTTTTGCTTAGAGTACAGACCACATTTTTTACATATTAATAGGTGAAAACTCAATTTTAATTTTTCCAAAAATGTCGCTTCTTTGTATTGATTCTTATCGCAAATAGTTGTTGCTTCATCACAATCAATAATAAATTTTTTACTCATTTTATTTTATTTTGCAAACCAATTATCTTCTAAACATTTTCTTAATTGATGCCTTGCTCTGTGTATAATTACCCACAAATTAGACGCCGTTATATCCAATTCATTACAGATTTCTTCTGTCTCAAAATTTTGTACATTTTTCATTAAAAACACCAATCTGTATTTTTCAGGTAAATAATCTATACATTTATCTAAAGCATTTTTAAGTTCTACATTTTCAATTTGTTTTTCCGCTTCATTGTCCCACATCTGAGGAACGCGTTCCTCTATCCATTTCCCTTTATTATCACCTTCTTCATAAAAATTTACCCGCACTTCTGCCTTGCCTTTACGGGAGTTAATTTTTCTGTAATAATCAATGATTTTCCGTTTTAAAATAGAGATCAACCAAGTACGTTCAGAAGCCTGGCCTCTAAAATTTTCTGCTGCTTTTAATCCTGAAAAGAAAGTTTCTTGCACAATATCCTTTGCTTGTTCATGATTATCTATACGAGTAATAGCATAATTATATAGATAATCTGAATGGGCTTTTACCCAATTATTTGGATTCAGTGTATGTTTTTTAAGGCTCTCTGACATTAAAAATTACTATTTTTCGTTTTTTTAGAGTGTAAATATACTTTAATAAATAACAACATTCAAGCTCCAAATTACAAACAGATTAAGCGAGAGACCTAATGTCATGAACCTTCACTTGTTTTCTATTTTCTCTGTTTTCCTTTATCTCAAGTTCCAATATGAAAAATGGCATCTCCCATATTAATTATTGGAAAATTATTGATCGCAATAATATATCCATCATAAGGTGCTTTCACTAAGAAATGAGTCTCTCCATAAGTATCCATGATGTAGCCCAATGTTTGCCCTTTTTTCACCTTGTCACCATTAGCAATAACAGTACTAAAAAGTCCTGCTATTTTTGCTCTTATCCATTTATGTTTTGTAATTTCAATACTTAAATCTGATTTTTGTATAATAACATCTTTACTTATCATATTAAAATTACGAAGAATATTTAAGGTTCCCTGAATGCCTTTTTTAATAGATAATTCATCCAATCGAAGTGATTCTCCTCCTTCAAAAACCAATATAGGAACATTGTGTTTATAGCATTCATTTCTAAAAGATTTCGAAATCAATTTAGAGGTAAACATATATGGTGCATTAAAAATGGTTGCTAGCTCTTTAGCATTTTTATCTTCAGCTGTATAGCGCACTTGAGGATAATTACATCGTTGTTCACCACCCGTATGGTAATCAATACCAAAATCGACATTTTGGACCAATTCTTTCATCAAATAATAAGCCATTCTGCTGGCTAGTGACCCCCTTTTGGAACCCGGAAAACTTCTATTCACATCTTTACCGTGCATATCGCGAGAAAGACTTAAAAATCCGAATACATTCAAAAGTGGTACAACAATCACACAACCACGCTGTATTTTATATGATTTATCAATAAGCATTCTTCTAATCAATTCAACACTATTGACCTCATCACCATGCAATCCTCCTTGTAACAATATAGTTGGTCCCGCTTCTTTTCCGTTAAAAATATAAACGGGTATTTCTATTAGCGTTCCTGTTGGTAATCTATCAATAGGAATTTTAATTAGTTTGTTTTCATTTAAACCAATTTTATGACCTCTAATCTCAACGAATTCGTTTTTGAAATTTGTTTCGAACATTAGTTTCTAAAAATTTAATAATGTGTTCTGCTACATTTACTTTGGTATATGCTTCCACACCTTGCAGTCCGGGTGAAGCATTAACTTCTATGAGTAATGGTCCTTTTTTAGATCGGATCATATCAACTCCTGCTATTGGTAAGCCTAAATGTTTTGTAGCATGTATTGCTATTTTTATTTCTTTTGTATTTAATTCTGCTATTTCACCTGAACCTCCTCTATGAATATTTGACCTAAACTCGCCAACTTCTCCTTTACGTTTCATGGCAGCTACTACTTTATTACCTACAACAATTGCTCTGATATCTTCACCATTAGACTCTTCAATAAACTCCTGCAACATAAAACTGGCATTCATATTATAAAAAGTATCCATAATAGATTTTGCCGATTTTTTCGATTCTGCCAAAATAACGCCCAAGCCTTGCGTACCTTCTTGTAATTTTATAATTACTGGTGGACCTCCTAATAATTCAATTTGCTCGTCAATATTTTGAGGGTTGATAGAAAAAACTGTTTGTGGAATTGGAATGTTTTTTCTATTCATTATCTGAAGGGTTCTCACTTTATTTTGTGCTCTAAGAATGCCTAATGAACGTGCCGAACTAAAGACCCCGTTCATCTCAAATTCTTTTACAATTGCAGCACCATGTCGACTTACAGATCCACCAATTCTAGGGATGATAACATCTGGGATGTCTATAATATTCTCACCTTCAAAAACAATTTGAGGTCTTCCGCTACCTAGTTTTACAGAACATTTGGTATGGTTGATAACACGAACCTGGTGTCCTCTATGTTCAGCCTCTTCAACCAAACGTTGTGTTGAATAAATGCTTTCACCTACCGATAGTATAAATATTTTCATAGTAATAAATCCCAAATAATAAATATTTTGTCACTTCGAGTGCTATGTCTTAATGTGTAGTGTATTGAGAAGTTTTTTATTATAAATAACAAGTTCTCGATACTAATTTCTTTCCTGTGTCAAGAAATTCACTCGATTAGACGATAAATTGATTTACTTTTTCAGTGTATAATATCTTATCGTCGTAAAGTTGTTTCAATTTCTATTTTATTTTCTAATGTTTTATGAACCGGACATCTATTAGCAATTTCAATTAATCGTTGTTTTTGCTCTTCGGTTAAATCGCCTTTCAATTTAATTTCACGTACAAATTTATCAATTTTTGTTGGTGTTTTTTCACAAGAATCAGAATCGATTGCATGCTGTTTAAAATGTTCTAAATGTACTTTTACTTCGCGTAAATCCCATTCTTTTCTATCAGCATACATCCGTAATGTAATAGCAGTACATGAACCTAGACTTGCCAGCAATAATTCATACGGACTCATGCCTGCATCTTTGCCTCCGTACTTTTTGGGTTCATCAACCAAAATTGAATGTGTTCTTGCCACAATTTCAGTAGTATATTTTTCTCTACCAACTCTTACTACAACTGTTTTATCAGTTGATAACTCTTCTTTCTCTTCATTTGCATTAACATAACGATGTGCCCAGCTAGAAATTACTTTACCAACATAAAAAGAATCTTCTTTGTTGGTGAGTAAATGATTTGCCCCATTTAGAGAAATAAAACTTTTAGGATGATGTGCGGCTTTGTATATGTCGCGAGCATTTTTAACCTCAACAACCTTATCTTGCGGTGAATGAAATACTAAGATAGGTTTCCGCAAGTCTTTTAATATTTTAGGAAGATCTTTTGAGTGAATATCATCTAAAAAGTGTTTTTTTATTGTGAATTGTCTTCCTGCAATATCAAAAGTTGCTTCTCCATCCATTTCAATATCTTCTATATGTTCAGAAAATAAATGCTCAACATGACTCGGATTAGAAGGAGCAGCAATAGTAGCAACCGTTTCAATAGATTCAATAGCGTTTGCAGCATAAATCGCTGCGGCACCACCCAACGAATGGCCGATCATAATTTTTGGAGCATGGTGGTCTTCGGCTAAAAATTCAGCCGCAGAGATTAGATCATCAACATTGGTACTAAAATTAGAATCTTCAAATTTTCCTTCACTTTTACCTAAACCGGTAAAATCAAAACGCATCACAGCAATTTGATTCTGAGTTAAGGCTCGAGAAATATTTCGTACGGCAGTAAAATTTTTATTTCCGGTAAAAAAGTGAGCAAATAGTGCATAACTCAACGGTTTTTTATCTATAGGAAAATCAATCTCTCCTGTTAATTGAAGTCCTTGATTATTTTTAAATTGAATTTTTTTACTGTACATAAAATTAAGATTAGAGCTTTAGTCGAAAATCTAGAGCAAGCTTACTGCTCCTAAAGTAGTGAAATATAAGTAAGTTTATACTTTATTGAAAGAGTTAAAGTTCAATAAAATTAATTAAATTATTGATATTCTAATATCCTGTTCGCAGAAGTGCATTTCTTTTTCGTTCTATTTCTTTCTTTGTCACATTTTTTATTGAATGGTATAAAGGCATTATCTATTTTTTGATAACCAAGATCTTTAGATAATTCTAGTAGTGATTTTTGAAAAATAGTTTTTCTGTTTTTTGCAGAAACATAATAAATTAGAGAAGCTGGTGTATTTTTATATAAGGTTAGTGATAGGATATTATCTGGTGAAATGGTAGCACGGTTAAAATAATGTTCATTAGGCCAATGTATTGACCCGAAAACATAGTAAATCAATTCAGAACATGTCAATTTATTAGTGGTTTCTAGATCGAAATTAAAATCATATTTTTTTCCTAATTGTGCCAGAGCATTTTCATAGATTACAGTTTTGTAATCAATAGACAATTGTTCAAAATCTTGAATTCGCATAATTGCCAATTCATCTACATTTAAAAAGTCAATAAGTTTTTTTAAATGCGTCCCTTTTCTATCGTTTTCAAGTATACAAAACCCTTCATTAATGTATTTATGAAAGGGCACAATTGAAGGATGGTTCCAAAGATTTGATTCTTGTAATTGTTTGGGTGTGCCCAACCAAATGGCAATATGACTAAAATGACCTATAATTAATTTATCAGTCAATGTAAAATTGGTTTTTTCACCAATGATATCCATAGGCTTAAGACGATTACTTATCTCATTAAGAATGGAATCATTTTTATTTAAAAATCCTTTTCTAAATTTGAATAACCCCATAAAATTACCCATTAAACCACTAAATTGATGGATAATTGTTCTGCCGGAATTATGGGCTTTGTCTTTGTTAAAAAGACGACGAATTTTTCGTTTGTCCTTTCTTATAGAACTTTTATTATAAGCTGTATTTTTAATAGAATTATAGAGAATTGAATCAATTACTAGATCATTTTTTTGATTTAATTGACTACTATGGATACCTTTTTGAATTGTTTTGTAATTTTTTCGTCTCAACTGTTTGAGGGCAATTTTTTTTAAATCATTTTTTTCGATTTTATACGCAACATCTTCAGAATTTAATACTCTTCTTATTTGTTTATTTTCAAGACTATTATAGTAATTTTTATAAAAAAAAATTAATTGGTTCAATTGAAGATGTAATAAATTAACAGATTTATCCTTTTTATTCTTTTGAATCATATTGTTGCATTCAACATACTTTTTATAAGTATAAAATGATTTGTTCAAATAACTAATTTCACATCCTTTAAGTGGTTTTTTATCGACTAAGCGTTCTGAAATTTCATGTAATTTTTTAACATTAAAATCTGTGAAATCCTGAAAAGAGTTATGCAATTGTAGGTAGTGTTGTTCTATTTTTTTGCCATCAGATTCCCTAATCAGGTTATTACTATAAAGTGTATCGATTTGAGCCGATAAATACTCTGTTTCTAAGACCTTTTTATTAAGAAAGGAAATATTGTTTTCAAATTTTTTAAATATTGACACCTCAGGTATGAATTCCAGATTAGAACCGTGGGTTATTTCATCTGAAATTGCATTAATAGAGCCATTATCCTTTTGACTAAAAACTAGAGAATGGGTTATTAGGAGTAGGAATGCTAATATTTTAACTATCAAAATCATAGCAAGAATTCTAATATTTGAAGACCTATAATTATGGTCAAATTTGTTACTATTTATGTCTTATTAAGAAAATCTAATCTTTAACAAGACAAACCGCTCGATTATATTCAAAATTCATGCGAGCAATATCTAATAACTGTACTTCTTGTGGGCAAACCATAGCACAAGCTCCGGTATGAGTACAGCTACCAAAACCTTCATCATCATGAGTCGTGACCATTGCTATTACGCGCTCCATACGTTCAACCTGACCTTGAGGTAATTTGGCTAAATGACCAACTTTAGCAGAAACAAACAAGGCGGCAGAGGAGTTTTTACAAGTGGCAACACAGGCACCACAACCGATACAAGCGGCACTATCAAAAGCACTTTCAGCAATATCATGATGAATAGGTGTTGAATTTGCTTCAGGAGCCATTCCCGTAAAGGAAGAAATATAACCACCAGATTGAATAATACGATCCATAGAAGTACGATCTACTTTTAAATCTCGAATAACCGGAAACGCATTTGCTCTAAAAGGTTCAACATAAAGTGTTTCACCATCCTTAAATGAACGTAAATGTGTTTGGCAGGTTGTGTAATGCCCTTCAGGTCCATGAGCTTGCCCATTAATAACTAGAGAACATTGCCCACAAATACCTTCACGGCAATCATGATCAAACTCAACAACTCTTTCTCCTTTTACGGCAAGTTGCTCATTTAAAACATCTAGCATTTCTAAAAAAGACATATCCGAACTGAGATCTGATAAATCATAGCTTACTAGTTTTCCCTTCGTTTTGGCATTATCTTGTCGCCATATTTTAAGTGTGAGTTTCATAATCTAAATTATTTATAAGAACGAACAGTTGGTGTAACTTCAGTGAATTCTAATGGTTCTTTGTGTTCTTTCCATTCTTTTCCATTTTCCCATTCCCAAGCAGAAGAATACATATAATTCTTATCATCTCTCATAGCTTCTCCATCTTCGGTTTGGTAATCTTCACGGAAATGTGCTCCACAACTTTCTTTTCTGTTTAAAGCATCGACAGTCATCAATTCTGCAATCTCTAAATAGTCTGCTAAACGACCTGCTTTTTCTAATTCTGAATTAGGGCCTTTTTCATCTCCTGAAATTGCTGCATTTTCCCAAAACTCTTTGCGAAGTTTTCTTATTTCTTCAATTGCCCATATCATTCCCTTTTCGTTTCGAGACATCGCGACTTCTTTAAACATAATTTTTCCCAAACGTCGGTGAATTTGATCTACTGGCATCGTCCCTTTAATAGCTAATAATTTTTCTACTTGATCTTTTACTGCTTTTTCAGCGTCATCAAATTCGGGCGTATCAGTTGATATTGATCCTGTTCGAATGTCATCCGCCAAGTAATTAGAAATGGTATTTGGTAAAATAAAGTTTCCATCAACCGAAGCTTGTAAAAGAGAGTTTGCACCCAAACGATTCGCTCCATGATCAGCAAAATTTGCTTCACCTACGGCAAATAAACCGGGGATACTTGTTTGTAATTCATAATCAACCCACAATCCTCCCATAGAAAAATGAGCGGCAGGCGATATTTTCATGGGTTCTTTATAGGCATTTATGGCGGTAATTTTTTCATACATAGTAAAGAGATTTCCATACCGCTCTTTAATAGTATCTTCACCTAAACGCTCAATGGCCGTTTTAAAATCAAGATACACAGCGTTTTTCAAGGATCCAACGCCATAACCGGCGTCCATTCTTTCTTTGGCCGCACGAGAAGCAACATCGCGTGGAACCAAGTTACCAAATGCAGGGTAACGCCTTTCTAAATAATAATCTCTATCTTCATCTGGAATATCTCCCGGACTACGTTGTTCATCTTTATTTTTTGGCACCCATATTCTACCATCATTACGGAGTGATTCTGACATCAATGTTAATTTTGATTGATGTTCTCCAGATTGTGGTAAAGCAGTAGGATGAATCTGTGTCCATGAAGGATTTGCAAAATAAGCTCCTTTTTTATGAGCTCTCCAATTTGCTGAACCATTTGAATTCATAGCTAACGTCGATAGGTAAAAAATCTTACCGAAACCACCAGTTCCGAACACAACCGCATGTGCTGCATGACGTGATATTTCTCCTGTATCCAAATTTCGAGCGATAATACCTCGGGCTTTTCCGTTAACTAAAACTATATCTAAAATCTCATGTCTGTTATATTGTTTTAGCTTGCCTACTTTAACCTGTTTCATCATTGCTTGATACGTAGCTAATAAAAGCTGTTGTCCGGTTTGACCACGAGCATAGAAAGTCCGAGATACCAGTACACCGCCAAATGAACGATTACTTAAATATCCTCCATATTCACGTCCAAATGGCACTCCTTGTGCTACCATATGATCTATCAGATCAACTGATACCTCGGCCATTCTATACACATTTGCTTCACGTGATCTAAAATCACCGCCTTTAATAGTATCGTAAAACATACGATATATATTATCGCCATCATTTTTATAGTTTTTTGCAGCGTTGACACCTCCTTGTGCCGCTACAGAATGCGAACGTCGAGCAGAATCTTGAAAAAAGAAGACTTTTACATTATAGCCTAATTCTGCTAAGGAAGCTGCTGCTCCACCACCAGATAATCCTCCACCAACTACTATTACATCTAATTTTTTACGATTTGCAGGATTAACAATACGGGTTTTAGCAAGGTAATTTTGCCATTTATCTTTTAGAGGTCCTGCAGGAATTTTTGCGTTAAGAGCCATAATTATATTTTATTTGAAGTAAAGAATAATAGGAATAATAGCATATAATAGTGCCATAACTAAACCGAAATACAGTGCGATATATTTGATGATGTGCATTATTTTTTTAGGATATATTCCTAAAGAGCGATGTGCGCTTTCTATACCATGAACTATATGAAAACCTAAAGCGATAATACCTATTTCGTAAATCACTACCATCCACCAAATCTTAAAAGTTTCTAAAACTAAATTGTACAGGTCATGTTCTATTTTCAACACTTTATATTGTAGCCAAAATTGCACCATATGCATTACAATAAAAATACCTATTATCGTTCCAATAAGACCCATATTACGAGAAATCCAAGTGCTTGTTGAGTTGTCTATGACTGCATATTTTTCTCCTTTTGCCTTCCAATTGTTTAAAGTAATTAATAAGGCATCAATAATATGCAGTGCAATGGCAGCATACAAGACCCATGCTACAATAGTAATAGGCCAAAAATGCACTAAGAAATGTGAATAGGCATTATACATATCGTGTTGGTTTGCTACATTATTCCAAAATTCGATAGGAAAAAATGAATCAGGAATGATGAGTATAAGATTTCCGATAAGGTGTATAATGAGAAAAAAAACGATAAAAAGTCCGGTAACAGCCATTAGGTTTTTACGACCAACAGATGTTTTGAATAACCCTTTTTTAATTGCCATATGGCTAATTTTTATATATTAATCTCACAAAGTTAAAATGCTAGAATGCTAATAAGTATGACATTTATCAGAATCTAAATAATTCTGTATAAAAGAACCTCATTTATAACCAGTCTAAATTATAGCATTAAATTTAAATTTTATTTAAAATCTCAAAATCAATTGTTTATATTTGGCTTTTAAAAATCAATAAAAAAATGAGTGGATTTCTATCTTCATCGCTTGCCAAAAAATATGCTATGGCACTTTCGGCATTATTTTTAATCTTTTTCTTACTAATTCATGTCACCGTAAACCTCATATCTGTGTGTAGTGAAAATGCTTTTAATATAGCATCTCATTTTATGGGTACCAATCCTCTAATTCAGTTTGCTATGCAACCCGTTTTAATATTTGGCGTAGTTTTTCACTTTGTTATGGGTTTTATTTTAGAATTAAAAAATAAAAGTGCTCGAAGTGTAAAATATGTTAAAAACAATGGTGCTGCAAATGCTACTTGGATGAGTAGAAATATGATCTATAGCGGATTGGCAATTTTAGCATTTATAGTGCTACACTTTATCGATTTTTGGATACCGGAATTGAACACAAAATATGTTCAAGGAGATATGTCCGGAATATTAGCTGATGGCGAAGGTTTTCGTTATTACGAAGAGCTACATCATAAATTTGAAAGCCCTCTAAGAGTTGCAGCCTATGTAATTGCCTTTGTATTTTTAGCATTGCACTTATTACACGGTTTTCAATCTGCATTCCAATCTATGGGCTTAAACAATAAGTACACCAAAAGTTTTAAAATATGGACTAAGGCATACGCAATTATGATTCCATTATTATTTATTTTTATTGCACTTTTTCATCATTTCAATCACTAAGATATTATGGCTAAATTAGATTCCAAAGTCCCAAAAGGCCCTATTGCTGATAAATGGACAACCTATAAAGATAAAATCGACCTCGTAAATCCTGCTAATAAGCGTAATATAGATATTATCGTTATTGGTACTGGTCTTGCCGGAGGTTCTGCTGCGGCAACCTTGGCAGAATTAGGCTATAATGTAAAAGCATTTGCTTATCAGGATTCACCTCGTAGAGCACATTCAATTGCCGCTCAAGGCGGAATAAATGCTGCTAAGAATTATATGGGTGATGGCGATTCGAATTATCGTTTATTTTATGACACTGTAAAAGGTGGTGATTATCGCTCAAGAGAGGCAAACGTATATCGTTTGGCAGAGGTTTCGGGTAATATTATTGACCAATGTGTAGCACAAGGAGTTCCTTTTGCACGCGATTATGGTGGCTTATTGGATAATCGTTCTTTTGGTGGTGTATTAGTTTCCAGAACTTTTTACGCAAAAGGGCAAACCGGTCAACAATTATTATTAGGAGCCTATTCTGCAATGAACAGACAAATTGCCCGTGGTAAAATTGAAATGCACAATCGTCATGAAATGTTGGATGTTGTAAAAGTTGATGGCAAAGCACGAGGGATTATTGCTCGTAATTTAATCACGGGTGAAATTGAAAGACACTCTGCTCATGCAGTAGTAGTTGCAACCGGTGGTTATGGAAATGTTTATTTCTTATCTACCAATGCTATGGGTTCTAATGCCACTGCGGCTTGGAAAATACATAAAAAAGGTGCTTATTTTGCAAATCCATGCTATACACAAATTCATCCTACTTGTATACCACGTTCTGGTGATTACCAGTCTAAATTAACATTGATGTCAGAATCATTACGGAATGATGGTAGAATCTGGGTACCTAAACATCTTGAAGACGCGAAAGCTATTCAAGAAGGCAAGCTAAAACCAACCCAAATAGCCGAAGAAAATAGGGACTATTATTTAGAACGTCGTTATCCGGCATTTGGTAATTTAGTACCACGTGATGTTGCCTCAAGAGCTGCTAAAGAACGTTGTGATGCTGGTTATGGTGTAAACGCAACAGGTGAAGCTGTATATTTAGATTTTGCTGCTGCTTTTGAACGTTATGGCACTCAACAAGCTAAAATAAAAGGAATTCACAATCCTTCAAAAGAAGAAATTATAAAATTAGGCCAAGCAATTATCGAAGAGAAATATGGAAATTTATTCCAGATGTATGAAAAAATTATTGCTGAAAATCCTTATGAAACACCAATGATGATTTATCCTGCCACACACTATACTATGGGTGGTGTATGGGTAGATTATAATTTAATGACAACGGTACCCGGATTGTATTGTATTGGAGAAGCTAATTTCTCTGATCATGGTGCTAACAGATTAGGAGCCTCTGCATTAATGCAAGGGTTGGCTGATGGTTATTTTGTATTACCTTATACGATTGGTGATTATCTATCGGATGATATCCGTACCGGAACAATACCAACTGATACTGCTGAGTTTGATGAAGTTGAAAAAGAGGTAAAAGAGCGTTTAGATTTCTTTATCAATAATAAAGGAACACATTCTGTTGATTACTTCCATAAAAAATTAGGAAAAGTAATGTGGGATAAGGTAGGGATGGCTCGTAACGAAAAACATTTAAAGGAGGCCATTGCTGAGATAAAGGAAATTCGTGAAGATTTCTGGAAAAATGTAAAAGTACCAGGCAATTTAAATGAATTCAATCAAGAATTAGAAAAAGCAGGTAGAGTTGCTGATTTCTTAGAGTTAGGCGAATTATTTGCCTTGGATGCTTTGGATAGAAATGAATCTTGTGGAGGTCATTTTAGAGAAGAATCTGTTGAGCAAGATGGTCCACAAAAAGGAGAAGCATTGCGTAACGATAAAGATTATGCTTATGTTTCTGCATGGGAATATAAAGGAGAACCAAGCGATGCTGTTTTACATAAA